>CALCEK010000180.1 GCA_937900125.1 uncultured Treponema sp.
TAAAATCGCCGTCACCTTCAAGATAATTCCATTTTAACTTATCTAAATCTCGCGGCGGCTCTTCTTGGTCGGTGAGCGTGAAGATTTTTCCGTTTTTTGGGGATTTCGCCGCGTCATAAGCGGGGTTTTCACTTTCAAAAAGCGTCGGCTGCCAGTCAAAATCGGGCTTGGGGTTCTTTGAATTGTAGGCGTAAGATGTTGAAATCAACTTTTTTAAGCCGAATGTGTCAAAGTTCTGTGCGAAGAATTTGGTGAAGTTGCTCCATTCGGGGTCATCACAAGGACAAAGAACGGTTTTTCCACGGAACACATCGGGATTGTATTCAAGATAGGCACTGACTTCCTTCTGAATGTCCGCATATTGAGTGTAAAATTCGTCATTTTTTGCGTTCTTCGCCGCCGAAAGATTCTTGTTCGCCATAACGGGGAAACTATACCATAGTTTGAAAACTTTTTGTAGTGGGAGGCATTGGGCAGTTTGGGAAATCAAATTTCAACATGATTTTTTATCGAAAATAAAGAGCGATTTATCGAAAAACCATTTTCCGACAAAACATATGGGAATCTCTAGAAATCAACTAATGTGTATTTTTAGAGTTTCCCTATTTATTGCTCTGTCTTAACGAATTTTTACCAATTCAATGTCAAAAGCAATATAACTGTTTGGCGGAATAACACCACCTGCTCCACGCTCTCCATAAGCCATAGAGGGTGGCAAAATAACTGTGCGTACTTCACCAAGTTTCATATCTTGAACCATAACATCAAAGCCAGGAATCATTTGACCAGCATCCGTTGTAAAATCCAAAGCTTCATGTCCGCCATCAATAAATTTTGCAGAACCGTCAAACACCGTGCCATCAAGAAAATAGCCTTTGTATTCTGTGGTAACATATTTTCCCGAACCGCATTTTTCGCCTGAACCTTCTTTTGTAATAGTAAAATAAATTCCATTTTTGTCTTTTGAATATGAAGCGTATTTTTGAGCGACTTCTGCTTCTGTTTTCTTAAGTTCTTCTCGGCTTTTTTCAAGAGCGCGTTGTTGTTCTTCTAATGCTTTGCGTTGAGCTTCACGAGCAGCAAGAGTGGCTTTTTCATACAAATTGTCAAAATCAGCTTGAGTTGCACTAAACTTTTGAGCTTCCGCACCTTGCCGATAAATTTTTACGCTTTTAATCACATCATTTTGTGCAATTTTATTTACAACATCTTGACTTGCTTTATCAACCACGTGTCCAAAAATAGTATGATGCCCATTTAACCAAGGAGTTTCAACGTGCGTAATAAAAAACTGACTTCCGTTTGTTCCAGGACCAGCATTTGCCATCGCAAGAATTCCAGCCCCTGTAAAATTTAAGCCATCAACAATTTCATCAGGAAATTGATACCCAGGTCCGCCAGTTCCGTTTCCGCGCGGGTCGCCACCTTGAATCATAAAATCTTCAATAACCCGATGAAATTTTAATCCATCATAAAAGGGTTTTCCTTTTGAAGCATTCAATGTTCCTTCTGAAAGTCCAACAAAATTTGTCACAGTGAGAGGTGTTTGTTTGTAATACAATTCCAATACAATGTCGCCTTTTGCAGTTGAAATAACAGCAAACACTCCTTCTTTTCCTTCAAGAGATTTTACTCCCTTTTCCATAGGTTTACATCCTCCAAATGAAAGTAGAACACAGCCAAAAAGCAGCGTCCAAAAAAATTTTTTCAACATTTTTAATCTCCCGCTAATGTTTTAAAACTGAGAAACAAACCAATTATAAATCGCATCAAGGCGAGCAACAAAAGATTCGTTCATACGTTCTTCAAACATTGAAATTGATGGAAATTTAGATTGTACTAAAAGATACACCATTATATCTTCCCCACAATCCGTACACAATAAACTAATTTTAAGGTTTCCAGAAGAAATAGCTTTTACAGGTCCAATATAAATGGGATTTGTTGTAACAAAATTTGCGCAAACTTCTTCGGCATTTTGATGATATGAAAGTTTGTAGTACATTTTGCCAAATGAATTGTCATTTTGCATACAATACATTATTTTTCCTTCCGCAGAACCGCTTGTATCATCGGGAATGCGAGTTTTGCTGTTTTCCGCAGAAACACAATAGGCTTCTTTGTACAAGGCAGTTGTTTTATTTTGTTTGTGGGAAAAATAAAGAATCCCTTTCATTGAACTTACTGAACGAAAAATTTCAGAAACCTTATCAATGGTAACCGATTCTGGATTTGCAGAATTTAAATCTTTTTTAGAAAGCAAATAAAGGCTTTCCGCAGTATAAGACGGCATTCCTTGTTCTTTAGACCAAAAATTTTCGATAAAAGAACTTAAATTTGTGTGCGGAACGATTTTTAAAACCGTTGTTGAAGGTTTATAATAAGTTTCTTGCAAAAATCTTTCATTTTTTAAGTTTTTGTATAATTCCGAATTAACAAAATTAACATCTGTAGAAGCAAAAAGATTTGTTGCAAAAATCATTCCACCAAAAACAAAAAACGCAATCTTAAAAAAAGATTTTTTCATCTGCACATTTCCCCTTAGGTTAGCGCACTCCTTTGTAAATAACGCGAACCTGTTTATACAAACCATCGCCTTCGCTTTTGGTTTCAATATCAGGAATGTCATTTAAAGTTGTATGAATAAGTCGGCGTTCAAATGGATTCATTGGCTCTAAAAGTAAAGATGTTCTACTTTGGCGAACTTTATCCGCCGTAACGTAAGCAAGCCGAACAAGACTTTCTTCGCGCCTAATTCGATAATTTTCGCTATCCAAAATGATTCTGATATCTTCTCTACCTAAATGACCTGCGTAAACATTAACAAGAAGTTGCATTGCGTCCAAATTTTTGCCTTTTCGTCCAATTAAAATTGAAGAACTTGCACTTGTAAGTTTGATTCCAATTTTCTTTTCTTCGCGGAACATAATTTCTGCGGTAACATCGTAACCCATTTTTGTAATCATCTCCGTTACAAAAGTTAGCAAATTTTTTTCAAATTCATCTTGCGGAAGAGGATTAGAAACAAGCTCTGGATTATTGGCACGAACTGTTGCATTTGGAACTTTTCCGTCAAATTCGGGATGGACATATTCGGCACTATCAACTGTATGAACACGGATTTTTACATATCCTGTTTTAAAAAGGGTCTTTTTTTGTTGCTCAAGAATTTCAACATCAAATTGGTCACGCTCAAGACCAAGTTCAGAAGCAGCCTTTTCTATGGCTTCTTTTTCAGTTTTTCCTTCGTATTCGTAAATCATATTCACCTCTCTAAAATATATTGGAAACCCCTAAAAACTAATTTTTTTAGAGGTAACTTTGAAAATTAATCGAACAGACTTTTGTTAGCGGTTTTTCTTTTTTCCGCCTTTGAATTTTGCCGCATTTTTATTAACTGGAGTCTGATTCTTTTTTAACTCTGCGCGTTTTCCAGCCATAATTTTGTTAATTACAAGTTGTTGTCCAATTTGAAGCACATTGCTTACCGTCCAATAAATTAACAATCCGCTTGGAACATTGTAAAACATAAAGAAGAAAAGAATCGGCATTCCATACATCATAAATTTCATTTGAGCTTGAGATTGCGGATTCCCAGCTCCAGCACCACCATACTGAGTAATTTTTCCATTTAAAAGTTGAAAAATTGTGTATGCAAAAGGTAAAATTCGCAAATTATTTTGTGTAAACGAAGACAAAATAGGAATTTGTTTTTCCCAAGACCAAATGCTATCCCCAACAGAAAGGTCATCAATCCAGCCGTGAATAAAACTTGCACCCCTAAATTCAAAGTAATTGTTAAACACGTTGTACAAAGAAAACAAAATTATCATCTGCAAAACCATCGGCAAACAACCGCTTGCAGGGTTATACCCCGCTTCTTTGTAAAGTTTAGACATTTCTTCGCTTAATTTTTGCTGATTATTTTTATATTTTTCTTGCAAAACTTGCATTTTTGGTTGCAAATCTTGCATTTTTAATGTCCCAAGTGCGCTACTTTTGTTAAGCGGGAACAAAATAATTTTTAAGATTATTGTAAGAATTATAATGGAAATGCCCCAGTTGTGAACCAACAAATTTATTTTTTCCATTCCCCATTTTAAAGCAACTTCTATAATAGAAAACAATCCGCTTGTTTGCAAAGATTGGTCAAATTTTGCATTTACCAAGCCCCAATCATTTTTATCTTTTGAGTTGTATTTTATAAGCTGACGTTCACTGCGCGGTCCTACATAAATGTAATAAGAATCCGTTACAGAAGAATCGTTAATTGCATTGCGAGTTAAAAACAACTGCGCATTTTCATATCCATTTACAGCTTGAACCGAAGTCCGCAAAACAGTTGACATATCCGTTGGAGATGAAGGTTTAACAAGCATTGCAAAATATTTTCCCGCAACTCCAGCCCAATCGTATGGCTTATCGTACAAATGTGAACTAATATTTTTTCTTGTTCGTTTGCCACCATTTAATGACAAAAATTGTCTTACTTCATAGCGATTATTTTTTTTGTCATAATGAGGACCAATTTGTGGCGAAGTTCTAAGCGAATATGCCGCATCGTTTATGGATAATTCTTTTCCGTCATCAAAACGAACTGTAATGTCAAGTTTAAACACATATTCATCGGGCTTAAAAGTATACAACTTTGCCAACATAAATGAATGGGATTCGCCCTTTGAATCAAGTGCGGAATATGTACGATAAAAACCGATTTTGTTTGGGTCGCCATCAATATTTTCTCGCACATTAAAAAGCTCATTTAAAATCGAACCATTAGAATCCCCAAAAGAAAGGGAAAAAGCTCGGTTGTTTGCCGTAACATTATCAACCATTTCAACTCCAGAATTGGTATCTTTATCAAGATGCTCCAAAAGTTTATAGCTGATAATGTCGCCACCTTTGTTTGTAAAAGTAACTTTTACTTTATTCGTTGTAATAGTGTATTCAGTTTCAGTTAAGGATTCAGATGATGAAAATTCATCAGTTGAAATTTGATTGCTTGCCATGAGAGCTGCTTCTTCACGCTCCGCTTGAGCTATTTCTTGTTCAGCAGCTTGCCTTGCCTGCGCGGCTTGTTGACGCGGTAAGATAAAAATTTGATTCACCACAAGCGAACCAATCAAAACGATAGATGATAAAACAATGGCCCAGATTGTATTCTTGTCCATAGTATATTCCTTTTTTATCCATAATCTCTTGTACCTTGAAAGGCATAAGTGCTGCAAGGGATTCGGT
>CALCEK010000181.1 GCA_937900125.1 uncultured Treponema sp.
TTTGCAAACAAAATCCATGGCTAAAAATATTTTTAAATTCTTGTAAAAACTACTTGACAAAATTAAACGGGGGGGGGTATAATCGGAAATAACCATATTTTATGGGCAATTTTTTTTAGGAGAAATTCTATGAAAAAACTTCTTTTAGTTTTGTGTGCAACGGTGGCGTTGTGCATTGGAATGGCTTCTTGCTCAAGTGTCAATACTGTCACTGCAAAGCAAGGATGGGCAAACTACAGCGAAATTACCATAAAGGATTTCGACACTGTTGGTATTGTTTCGGTAGAAACTGAATGGGTGGAAAAAGTTGGATTCCTTCATTTAACCACTGACACTTCTGGTTCTAAGGTTACTTACAACGCACTTATGCAAAAAGCCGCTGAGTTGGGTGCTGATGACGTTATCAATGTACGCATTGACCAGACCAAAGAAGGCAAAACTGGTATTATCGAAAAGATTTTGGGTGGCACTACAACTACCAAGTATATGGGTACAGCCCTCGCTATAAAATATAAGGACGCAACTCCAGAGGTAAATGCTGCCTCAGGTTCTAACAAGACCACTACTTTGCAAGAATGTACTCTTAGTTCTGGTTCTCCGCTTGACGCAATCAAGAATCTCCTTCCATTCTAATTTTTGGAGAGACACTAATTTTTTACTGCCGACTAGAAAATTTTTAGATGCCCTATAGCGTTTTCCAGTCGGCACCATTTTTTGTCATAAAAACATGAGCTTTGCATTTTTGCCTTCCTGCAATTTGCGCAAAAGTTAAAATGTCTTCCGCATAACCGCTCATCAAGTCATCAGGGTGATAATGAAGAGAAACGGTCGATTCTACGTTGTAGGCTGTGCAACGTCCTAAAGCTCCATTTAATCGAATAAGGTCAAGTGCAATGTCGAGCGTGTTTTGATTTTTCTTTTTAGAAAGCATTTTTTGTACAAAATCGATTTGCATTTTTTCTATCACATCAAAATTTTCACAAGTATCTTCTATTATATAGGAAAGTTTTTCTCCCGCAAAGTCGGCAAATGATTCAAAAAAGGCCGAAGCGGTTTTTCCCGTAAGATGCAAAACTGACAAAAACCAAGGCACTGCTTTTCCAAGTGTGTAAAAAACGCTTACCGCTTTAGAAAGTTGCTCCGACATTTTAAGGTCATTTTCAGAAAAAGTTTTTGTGCTAACAACAGTGTAGGGCGGTTTCGCATGCCAAACCAAACCTAAAGAAAAAGCCTCTTCAAAAAGTTTTGTTCCAGGCAAAACACTCAGGCAAAAAAGTTCCAAATTGTTCGGCCGCAAAGAAATAGCAAAATCAATACTTTCCTTAAATCCCGCAAAAGAATCGCCAGGAAGCCCGTAGATAAGGTCAAAACCAAAAATCGCCCCAGAACGATTTAAAAGCGAAATATTTTTTACAAAACGCGCCTTGTCAAAAGAGCGATGCACATTTTTAAGAACTTCTTTGTGCGCACTTTGAAGCCCAAATTGCATACTGCACGGAAAACTCGCCAGCGCAACAGCTATATCTTTGTCTAGGAATTCCGCACGACCTTCAAAATGGAAAAAAATATTGTGTGTTCGCTTTTTAATTTCTCGCAAAAGTTGTAGCGCACGTTTTTTGTCCGCATTGTAGGTTGGGTCAAGCACAAAAACCTGAGAAATATTTTGTTTTTTAAAAAAATCCAACTCCGCATAAAGCCGCTCAAGATTGTAATAGCGAACGCAATTTTCGCCCTTGCTTTCGTAACAATAGGAGCATTTAAAAGGGCAACCGCGGGCAAGCTCCCAAAGTGCGCCGCCAAATTTTTTTATGTCGAGCGTTCCGTCAAGGTAGGGCGAGCTAAGTGTGCTTAAATCCGCCGTTTCTGCGCGATTTGAATCTATTTTTGGAGGGATGGAAAAACCTTCTCCGTAAAGCTCCCGAAAATTCCCTTCTTTTAAGGGAATATCGTTTTGGCTTTTGCTTTCATTTTTATTTTTGTACACCCCACGGATTGTGCAAATTTCTTTTCCCAAAAGAATACTTTCAACTAAAAGCGGCATTGTTTTTTCGCCTTCGCCGCTTACAGTGTAATCGTAATCAAAAAAAGAATGTGGATTTGCCGTTGCCTCTGGTCCTCCCGCAATAAAAACCGAAGAGCTAAGACGTTTTTTTAAAAGTTTTACGGTCAAATCCAAAATGCTCCGATTCCAAACGTAAACGCTTAGACAAAAAATTTTACAGTTAGGAAAAAGTTTTTCCATTCTAAGCGCAAGTTTTTCCGCTTTTTGTTCATCGCTTTTGCACGAGGTAAAAAAATCGTCTTCCAAAGAAAGAAAATCAAGGGAAAATCGCGCTTTTTTAGCAGTAAGCGGGCTATTTTTTAGCGCAGAAAGTACACACGCAGCTCCAAGCGGCAAAGCCTGCGGCGAAGTTTCAGAAAGTAGCGTAAAACACAAAACTTGAGCAGTGTGCAAAATAATTCTCCAAAAACAAGATATTTTTTTCCTACCACAAGGAGCTTTATTTGTCAACGTTAAAAATATTTTAAAGAGCAAAATGTGGACTTTTCTAGCTTTTGTTTGTATACTCGATTTTATGAATGATTTTCCGCGTGTATTTTTAAAATCAAGGGAAGAACGCGAAATTTTAGACGGATTTCCTTGGGTGTTTGATAATGAAATTGATTTTATCCGATGGAAAGAATCAAACGGAACTGTTTTGTCAAAATCCTTAAACGAATCTGAAATTGAAAATGGGAATCTTGTGGAAGTTTATGCTCACACAGGCGCGTTTTTGGGAACAGGCGTTTTTAATCGTGCCTCAAAAATTGTTGTTCGCATTTTTGCCACATTACACGCAGATAAAATTGCAGAAGATTTAGATTCTTGGTGGGACAAAGCCGTTCGCAATGCGGTAAACATTCGTCGCCTTTCTTACGCAGATTCGGAAAGTTGCCGTTTAATTTTTGCCGAAGCGGATTTTATTCCAGGCTTAATTGTTGAACGCTACGCAAGCGATTCGGGCGTGTTTTTGGTAGTGCAGTTTCTCGCGCTTTCCGCAGAAGTGTTTAGAGAACAAATTTTAAAAGCGTTAATAAATTGTTGTTCGCCAGATGGAATTTTTGAGCGGAGCGATGCGGATGTCCGCAAAAAAGAAGGACTTTCGGAAAAATCAGGTTGGATTTTTGGGAGCGGAAAAGAAATCCTTTCAATCACAGAAAATGGAATCAAACTAAAAATCGACATTAAAAATGGGCAAAAAACGGGCTATTTCCTTGACCAAAAAGAAAATCGCGCTAAAGTTGCAAAATTTTGCAAAGGAAAAAAAGTCCTAGACACTTTTACGCACACAGGCGCGTTTGCACTCAATGCGGCAAAAAATGGCGCAAAAGAAGTGATTGCTTGTGATATTTCGCAAGATGCTTGTGAAATCGTAAAACAAAATGTTTTGGCAAACAAAAGTGAAAAAATAATTAGCGTTGTTTGCAAAGACGTTTTTGATTTGCTAAAAGAATACGAATCTTCTGGCGAAAAATTCGATGTAATCATTTTAGACCCGCCCGCATTCGCAAAAAGCGTAAAGCAGATTCAAAAGGCGTATAGCGGTTATAAAGAAATAAATTTGCGGGCTATGCGACTTTTAAATAGCGGCGGAATCCTCGTGAGTTGTTCGTGTTCGCATTATTTTGACGAGCAAACTTTTTATTCAATGTTGCTACATGCCGCCCGCGACAGTCACAAAAGAGTGCAAGTGTTAGAAAAACGCGGAGCCGCATCTGACCATCCAATTTTGTTAGGTTATCCTAAAAGTGAATACTTAAAATGTGCAATTTGCCGAGTTCTGTAGAAAAAATAAATTGTATAGTGCTTTTAGGTCCTACCGCAGTTGGAAAAACGGCTTTGGGAGTTTCTTTAGCGCGTCATTTTGATTGGGACATTATTTCTGCGGATAGCCGTCAAGTGTATAGGGGACTTGATATTGGAAGCGGAAAAGACCTTTCTGAATACACAACTGGCGGAAAAGCGGTAAAAGCGCACTTAATCGATGTTGTTTCTCTTGCGGAAGAATACACGGTTTTTCGCTTTCAAAAAGATTTTTATGCTTTATTCGATTCTTTTTTGCCTTTAAATAAGATGCCGTTTGTTGTTGGCGGAACTGGGCTTTACATTGATTCTATTGTTCGCTCCTATCAAATGGTCGATGTTCCAGAGGATAAAGATTTTCACGCTTCTTTAGAAAAAAAGAGCCTAGAAGAATTAGATACAATGCTTTTACAATTGCGTCCAAAACTTCACAATAAATCTGATTTGTTAATAAAGGAGCGGGTTATTCGCGCAATAGAAATTGAAACTTTTATGCAAAGTCCAAAAGGGCAGCAAGAAAAACAAAAATCGCTAGAACGTACAAAAATAAACGCGCTTGTTTTGGGAACAACCGTTCCGCGAGAAAAACTTCATCAAAATATCCAAAGAAGGCTAAAAACTCGCTTAAATGAAGGAATGATTGAAGAAGTGGAATCTCTTCATTCATCTGGGGCAAGTTGGGAACGCCTTGAGCGGCTTGGGCTTGAATATCGATTTATAAGCGAATATTTGGAGGGAAAAATCGAGTCGAAAGAAGAAATGGAAGAAAAACTTTACCATGCAATTTGCCAATTTGCAAAGCGACAGGAAACTTGGTTTCGCGGAATGCAAAAAAAAGGCATCAAAATACATTGGCTAAATCAGCATGGGGATGCCATAGCCAAGTATGATGAAGCCCTTTCTCTTATTGAAAGAAACTTAAATTGTTAGGCGTTAGCTACGAGTTTTGCATCCTGCTCAGAAATTTTTGTCAAGTAGCCAGTTCGAATGCAACTTTCAAAAAGAGTTTTGGACATATAATCAACCGTAACATCGTTATAACCATCTTTATCGCGGACAATTCTGATAACATAACCGTCATCAAGTTCGCGAATGATTGTCATGTAGTCGTTTGCACGGCTGATACTTTTTAGAGTATAACTACTTCCCATACTGTACTCCTTTTTTGGTGTATTAAGTGAGAGGAAATGCGAAAAAATGCGCCCCTTTTTGAACACAATTTCGTTTTTCCGTTTATTTCGATAGATTAAACCAATTCTAAAGTTTTAACTTTGGAACAGGTCACTATGCTTTAGGAACTTTTTTAGAGTTTTACAAGTACCTATTATGTTTTTCGGAATTTTTGGGGCAGTGTTTAGATTTTTTGGAGGAAAAATGATTTTTTATGATTCGCATTTTCACATTGTGCAACTTGCTCAAAAAGAAGAAAATCTTAAAGTTTACAATGGTTGTTCCTGCGCCCATTCAAAAGAGGAATTTTTTTTGCAAGAAAAATTGGTAAAAAACTTAAAGCAAAAAATACTTTTATCCTTTGGTCTCCATCCGCAAAATCCCGATATGACGCTTGCGCCTTTTCTTGAACAACTAATTTCTGAAAATAGACTTAATTCAATAGGCGAATCGGGATTTGATTTGTTTACAGATTATTTTAAGAGTCACTTTGAAGAGCAAAAAAAAGCCTTTGTGTTTTGTGCAGAACAGGCGGCTTTTGCAAAACTTCCGCTTGTAATTCATAACCGAAAAGCTTTGGATGCACTTTTTGCAAACAAAAATCTTTTGTCTAAAATTCCTTCGGTGATTTTCCATTCATTTGCTTTTACTCCGCGCGAGGCAAACGAATTGTTAAAAAAAGGAATAAATGCGTATTTTTCTTTTGGAAAAGCTATTTTAAATGGAAACAAAAAAAGCATTGCGTGTACAAAAGAATTGCCGTTAAATCGCTTACTTTTTGAAACAGACGCTCCGTTTCAAACGCTAAAAGGCGAAGCTTTTACAAGTGCGCAACAAATAATTTTGGTGTACAAGCAGGCAGCTTTGCTTAGGGAAATTGACCTTTCTGAACTTTGTGAACAAGCTGAAAATAACTTTAAATTAGCGTTTTTACAGAATTAAATTCAAGACACGCATTTTTTCCATTTTTGCTCATCGGATTTTTTTAACTCGGCTGTATACATTTGTGATTATTTTGAGTATATTGTAAAAAGCACTTTTTTATTATAAAGGAGATGTCGATTTTTTTCGGCATAAGTTTTGAATATGTTTGATAAAGTTCTTACGTTCTTTTTTGGTTCTCAAAATGAGCGGGATGTAAAAGCTCTTGTTCCAATTGTTTCTAAAATCGAAGAAAAAGAAGAGTGGGCAGCTTCTTTTAAAGATGAAGAATTCCCTGCCCAAACTCAAATTTTAAAAGACCGACTTTCTAAAGGCGAAACCTTAGATGACATTTTACCAGAGGCATTTGCGCTTGCTCGCGAAGCTTCAAAGCGGGTGTTAGGCGAGCGACCATATCCCGTTCAGCTTATGGGGTCAATTGTTTTACATTCAGGCAGAATCACCGAAATGAAAACTGGCGAAGGCAAAACACTTATGTGCGTTGCTGCGGCTTATCTTAATTCTTTGAGCGGAAAAGGCGTTCATATTGTAACCGTCAACGATTATTTGGCAGAACGCGATAGTGCTTGGATGGGGCGAGTTTACAAGTTTTTGGGGCAAAGCGTTGGTTGCATTTTAAGCAATATGGATAATGAAGCCCGCAAAGCCGCTTATGATTGCGACATAACCTATGGTACAAACAACGAATTCGGTTTTGACTATTTGCGCGATAATATGCAAATAGACTTAAAACGTAAAGTTCAGCGCGGATTTAACTTTTGTATTGTGGACGAAATTGACTCTATTTTGATAGACGAAGCTAGAACTCCGCTTATTATTTCAGGGCAGGGCGAGGACGATACCTATAAATATCACGAGGTAGACAAATATGTAGGTTTTTTTGAAGAAATGGAAAAAGACCCAAAAACAAACGATTACCCCGATGAAGTTGAACTTTTGCCCGAAGAACGAGCGGCTTTAAAGGGCGACTACAAAGTTGATGAAAAAAGCAAGCGAATTTCTTTTACAGACAAAGGAATGAACAAAATCAATGATATTTTGCATCAGCACAAACTCATTTCCGACGATTCTACGGTGTTTGACGAACAAAATTTTGAATATGTTCACTATTTTACGCAGGCGATTCGCGCCCACGTTTTGTATCACAATGACGTTGATTATGTTGTAAAAGATGGTCAAGTTCAAATTGTAGACGAATTTACAGGACGCATTCTTGAAGGTAGGCGTTATGGCGATGGACTTCATCAGGCAATCGAGGCAAAAGAACAATTACGAATCGCCCAAAGAAATCGCACTTTAGCAACGATTACGTTTCAGAATTTTTTCAGAATGTATACAAAACTTTCTGGAATGACGGGAACTGCCGCAACGGAAGCCGTTGAATTTAGCAAAATTTACAAATTAGATGTTGTTGCAATTCCTACAAATAAACCAGTTGCGCGTGTTGACGAAGACGATGAAGTTTATCTTAACGAAAGCGACAAATGGAATGCGATTGTAAAAGAAGTTTCTGAAGCTCACAAAAAAGGGCAACCTGTTTTAATTGGAACAGTTTCTGTTGAAAAATCCGAACATCTTTCGGCATTGTTTACAAGGGCTGGAATTCGGCACGAAGTGTTAAATGCAAAAAATCACGCTCGCGAAGCTATGATTATTGCGGAAGCTGGCGCAAAAGGTGCCGTTACGGTTGCAACAAATATGGCAGGGCGCGGAACGGACATAAAGTTGGGCGGCTCCCCAGAAATGCGTGCAAGAAAACGCGCAGGAACAACGGCAACTCAGGAACAATACGAAAATGCCCTCCGCATTGAAAAAGAATTGTGGCAAAAAAATTACGATGAAGTCAAAGAACTAGGCGGTTTGTATGTTATCGGTTCGGAACGCCATGAAAGCCGCCGAATTGATAATCAGTTGCGTGGCCGTTCTGGGCGTCAGGGCGACCCTGGTAGGTCAAAATTTTACATTTCTATGGATGACGACCTTATGCGACTTTTTGGTGGCGAGCGAATGAAGCGCATAATGAAAAGCGTTGGAATGACAGATGGCGAGCCGATAAATCACCCAATGTTAAACAAATCAATAGAAAAAGCTCAACATAAGGTTGAAGAGCGTAACTTTGAAATCCGAAAAAATCTTTTGGATTACGATGATGTTTTAAATCAGCAACGTTCATTTATTTATTTACAGCGCGATGATATTTTGGGAGATGAAGATTTAAGTTCGCGCGTTTTGGAAAATGCAAAAGAAACCGTCGAAAATCTTTTTGCAGAAAATGAGGAACTTTCTAAAAAATCGCGCGGAGCTTCTTTGCAAAGTGCTTTAGTTGACAAAATTAAAAATGAGTTTGGGCTTGTTATTCCCTACGAAAATCTTAGTGTTGAGGGAGTTAATGCCGCTTTGCAAGAGGATATTCGGCAAAAAGAAATGCTTGTTGGAAAACCGAATTTTAATATGTTTATTCGCTATCAATATATCCAAATGATAGACAAAAAATGGCTTGACCAACTTGAATATCTTGATGGTTTGCGCGAGGCAGTACACTTGCGTTCTTACGGCTCAAAGAATCCGCTTACTGAATACAAAATTGATGGTTTTAATCAATTTGACGATATGCTCCAGAATATCCGCGATTCTGTTGCAAGCCGCATTTTTAAAGTAAAGATTCAAATTCAGCCAGCAGGAGTGCCACCGCGCCCGCAACCGATTCGGCAACAAACAATGACCGCTGAACATAAAGAAGCCGCCTCTTCGCTAAATGCCCGACAAGCGCAACAGGCTGCGCAAAGAACTGCAATGCAACAAGGACGGCAGGCAAGAAACGTAACTGTAGTGCGCACAATGCCTAAAGTTGGCAGAAATGACCCATGTCCATGCGGTTCAGGAAAAAAATTCAAACAATGCCACGGACGAAATATGTAAAATGGAAAAAAATGCAAAGAAAATCTACTTCGCGCGAAGCGATAATTATTCGTACTAGTATTTTAGGCATAATTGCAAATATTGCGCTTGCTGTTTTTAAAGCACTTGTCGGATTTTTTGCACATTCAATCGCTATTGTTTTAGATGCTGTGAATAATTTAACAGACGCACTTTCTTCTGTTGTAACAATCATCGGAACAAAGCTCGCCTTAAAACCCGCTGACAAAAAGCACCCATTTGGGCACGGACGGTCGGAATACCTTTCTGCCCTTGTGATTGCGGTGATTATTTTGTACGCGGGTATAACTTCGCTGGTGGAATCGGTAAAAAAAATCTTTGCCCCTGATGTTCCTAGCTATACAAATGTATTGTTGATTATATTGATAGTTGCCGTTGTGGTAAAAATCGCGCTTGGTCTTTTTGTAAAAGCAACAGGAAAGCGCGTAAACTCCGACTCGCTTGTTGCAAGTGGGCAGGACGCTTTAATGGATTCGATTATTTCTTTTTCAACACTTGTTGCAGCGACTGTATTTTTGATTTTTGGTTTTTCCCTTGAAGCGTATTTGGGCTGCATTATTTCAGTGATGATTATAAAATCGGGAATTGAAACTTTGCGCGAAACATTGAGCAAAATCTTGGGAGAACGAATTGATGCCAAAACTTCGCACGAAATAAAAAAGACTGTTGCTAGTGTTGATAGCGAAATTCACGGAGCGTTTGACCTTGTGCTAAACGATTACGGACCTAATCAGCACATTGCCTCGGTGCATATCGAAGTTCCAGACACTTGGACGGCGGACAAAATCGATTCTATAACACGAAAAATCAGCCATGAAGTTTATGTAAAACACCATGTTGCAATGGCAGCCGTTGGAATTTATAGCGTAAATACAAAAGAAAACTCCGCCAAAGCAATTCAAAGTCAAGTTTCAAAAATTGTGCATGAACACAAAGATGTTTTGCAGTTTCACGGATTTTATCTTGACGAAGTAAATAAAACTATGCGTTTTGACATTATTGTTTCTTTTGATTCGCATGATATGTTTGCAACTTACAAACAAGTTTTGTGCGATATAAAAAATGCCTTTCCCGATTACGATGTGCAAATTCAACTTGACACCGATGTAAGCGATTAAAATTATTTTGTAAGTCCAAAACGAGAAAGTGGCCAAAAACGCAAATTTGCAGTTCCTTGCATAAGATTCCTATCTATATATTGAGGCTCTAAGTTTGTATAGTAACTGATTGAATAGGGGTCATATTTTGTTAGGGCTACAATTTTGCGCTCATAACTGTGTCGCAAGTCAAGGGAATTATAACGATTGTCGCCCATCATAAAATATGAGTTTTCAGGTATGAAATTTGGCTTTCCATTTTCAGAAGAAGGCGGAAACAAGCCCATATTTCTTTGGTCCATACGAATAAGATAGGTGTGCAAAAGCCTTGCATCTTCAAAAGCTTCCATTCGTTCGGAATCCGTACTCCACAAGCTTGTGTTTACACCGCTAGAAGCTAATTCTGCATTTCGGACAATAATTTTTGCAAAAGCAATTTTTGTCATCACATTAAGTCTAAAACAAGAATCGCTGTATAAATCGCCACCGATTAAGTTTTCGCCAACTATTTTTTCGTCTTCAAAGTAGGTTTCCATTTCGTTTAGCCCAGTTACGTTTTGCCTGTGCCAATCATTCATAAAATGGTCAAACCATTGAGAACTTCCTGCGGCAGATAAAAGAGTCATTGTTAAATCGGTAGTGTCTGCGAGCAAACTGTATTCAAAACGTTCTTCTAATGAAAAGAGATTTTTTACCTCATTTTCAGGAATATCTTTTCCTTGAGCAAGAGAAGCAAAGCGGGCAGAAAGAGATTCACATTCTTTTGCGGCTTCTGCAAGATTTAGGTTTCTACGATTTAATTCTACTTTAAGAGTATCATCGTAGAGGGATTGCTCCGCAGAAATCGCTTCGCGCAAAGTATATTGCCAATAATTTTTGTTTTTTCCCACATTTTGAATTTGTTCGGAATAAATTTCGGAAATAGGCAATTTTTGTATTTTAAGAGTATTTTTAGAAAAATCATACAAGTCGGTGTTTGCGCTTAAATTCCATTGGGCATAAGGGTCTTCAATTTCCTTAAAATCAGAATCCGCTGTACGTGCGTATAGTTTTCCGTCCATAAGAATCAGTTGTTCGCCAGGCAAGCCTTGAACTCGTTTTACAAGCGGGTCGGCTTTTAATTCGCCATTTTCGTCCCGATTCGTTTTTACGATTGTGAGCGTTACCATATAAATGAATTGTGAAAAAAAAGTTTTAAACTCACTTTCGCGGTCGTGTTCGTAGTGCGGATTTCTGATTACAACTACATCGCCACGTTTGTATTTTCTAAAATACGGGAGTCCCGCTTTTGAGAGAGGAAATTTTGGTCCAGAAAATGTTTTTATTGCAGCCACGCGGTCTTTTATCAAAAAAGTGCTTACCATTGATTCGGAGGGAATTTCGTAAAGTTGCAAAATAAAAATGTTTAACAAAAAAATTACAAAAACCGACCAAACAATCGCGTCTAGCCAATCTAAAATTTCAAAAATTACCCGTTTAAAGCCCGTGTATTTTTTTGCAACATTGTGTTCTCGTTCAGTTTTCCAAGAATCATTTAAAGAATAAACTCGTTTTTCGCTAAGAAAAAATTGTAATATAATAGAAGAAATTGTTACTAAAGTCCAAAAAATCGCACCAATAACATCAATAATATATGGAACGTCATATTTTCCAGAGCGTTGCAAAACAAATGCCGTAATCAGCGCAAAAGGTTCGTATTGCAAAATTCGCCTTATTACATTTACTTTAGAAATTGCCTGTTTTTTGTAAAAAACAAAATATAACTGCCAAAGCATTACAAGCAAGGTTAAAACTGAAATCGGAAAAGACAAAAGCGAAATATCCGCATGAAAAGAAAATGAAAACAAAACGTACAAAGTGACAAAAATAAGATTTATGTAAATTTGAATTTTTAGCTGTTTCATAAAAGCCTCTTTTTTAAAGTTCCTTTTGCATTATAGCAAAAAGTGAAATATAATACTATTACTATGGCGGAAATTTTGCACATTGAATCTGCACTGGAATTGCAAAATGGCGAGGAAGAGGTTCTTACGGAACTTTTAAAAAAGTTTTTAAGCGAAAAACCCTTTAGCAAAGCTGAACTTAATTTGCTTGAATCTAAAAATTTGCAAGAAGCGGCGGATTATATTCATTATTACAAAAATTTTGCGCGACAACTTGGGGCGGAAAAACTTGTGGACGTTGGAAAATTACTTGAAAATGCAATTTTAGGGAGAATCCCAATGGACGTGATGAGTTTAAACGATGAATTTGAAAAAGTGTATTTTTCTACTGTTGAAACAATTCGCGAAACATTAGAAATTTTACTTTCAGATAAAATTGAATCTTAGCTGGTTAAACACCGCATTTTTACTTTGTTGACGCATGGCAGGCTCGAACTGCCGACCCACTGCTTAGAAGGCAGTTGCTCTAATCCAACTGAGCTAAAGCGCCGAATACTTAGAGCATTATAATTTAATTCATTTTTTTTTGCAATAGCAAATTTAAAAACTTTGCCGAAAAATTGCCAAAATCGCTGCCCGTTGCTCTTTAACAATCATTTGACCTTAGCGAAATTTATTGTTATATTAGACTTGTCCGATAACTCAATGACCTAAGTGGAAAATTGCTTTTCTAGTCAAGTTGGTTATCGAGCGGGCTACTTTTTCTAGTTAAAAGGAAGGTGAAATTTAAATTTTTGGGCTTTCCTAAAATTTTACAAAACTGGAGTGCTGTATGGCAGAAAATCTGCTTGAAATTAATAACATCTATACAGAAGTAGAGGGAAAGGAAATCCTCCATGATGTATCTTTGAATATAAAAAAGGGTGAAATTCACGTTTTAATGGGACCAAACGGAGCTGGAAAGTCAACTTTAGGATATACGCTCATGGGGAATCCTGAATATAACATTAAATCGGGAAAAATAATTTTTGACGGAAACGACATAACAGATTATTCAACAGACAAAAGGGCAAAATCGGGTTTATTTTTGAGTTTTCAAGACCCGCTCGAAGTTCCTGGAGTAAGCCTTGAATCTTTTATTCGCTCTAGTTTGCAGCAGGTTACGGGAACTCGTGTAAAATTAATCGCTTTTCAAAAGGAACTTGAAAAGGCAATGGAACTTTTGAATATGAATCGTTCTTATGCCGAGCGCGATTTGAACGTTGGATTTTCTGGTGGCGAAAAAAAGAAGGCTGAAATTTTGCAACTTTTAATGTTAAAACCAAAATTTGCCATTCTTGACGAAACTGATTCTGGACTTGATGTTGACGCAGTGCGGACTGTTAGCCGTGGCGTTGAATTTTATCAGAAAGAATTGGGCGGAACTTTACTTATAATTACACATTCTACAAAAATCCTTGAAAGTCTTAACGTAGACAAAACGCACATTATTGTAAAAGGAAAAATTGTTCATTCGGGGAGCGGAAGTCTTGTTTCCGAAATAAACCAAAAAGGATTCGACCCATTCATTCCGCAAGAAATAAAAGACGCTGAACGCAAAGAACGTTTGGCTCTTGCCGCAAAAGCTGCAATGGAAGCCGTAAAAATGAATGCTGCAAATGGGGGACTTTCATAATGGCGGAGGAAAAAACTCAAGTTGCGGACATAAATCATTCATTGTACGACTTTCGTTATGAAGAAAAAGACGAAGATTTT
>CALCEK010000182.1 GCA_937900125.1 uncultured Treponema sp.
TAGATATCAAGACAAAATCCTCACCCTTCATTTGTTTCAAATCCTAAAATCCATTGCTACTCTCTTCTATAACATTCTACGAAGTTGACCTTGCCTTTGCTTTGTATGACCCAAATCGGCACACTTGGGTAAAACAAATTAAATATGATGAAAAAGGTTATCCTGTTTTTCAAGACAAAGGGAATCTCTAAAACTGAAAATTTTTAGGGATTCATTTTGTAACATCGTACTTTGGAGTAAAAATGAAAAAATCAGAAAAATGCAAAGTTCGTGCTTTAAAATGTTTTCTTGTTCCGCTAACAAGTTCCGTTTTAATTTTAGCTTTTTCTTGCGGAAAACAAGAGCCTGTTAAAAAAAATGAACGAGATGTTTCAAGAGCTGTTTACACAAAATACTTTTCGCCAAGCGGTGGCTCTCAGGCAGAGTGGGGTACATTTAATTGTCACGACCCCAAAATTTTTCAAGACGATGACGGAAAATATTATGTCTACTCAACAGATGCAAGTGTTGGAAATGCTCACAAAAATGGACTTCAAATTAGAGTTTCTGACGATTTGGTAAACTGGGAATGTCTTCCGTTTTCTGCATTAGATGGCAATTGGGATTCTGACTGGCTTTTGTGGTGTAATCAAAAACAATCAAATGCAACTACTTGGGCTCCAACTGTTATAAAACAAAATGAATTGTACTATATGTACCACGGACTTTGCGTTGATTTTCCAGGGCATCAATATCCAAATGCAATAATCACATTGGCAATTTCAGAAAGCCCCACAGGTCCGTTCTATCCCGCTTCAGAAGCAGCTCAAAAAAATACAAAAATCGCTTCAGTTTTAAAATCACTTGGAGTTGAATACAAACAGTCAACTTTGGTTAGATATGCAGGACTCGACCCAAGTGATGACCCATTTTCTAGTGAAGATTTAAAACGCTATCCTTCTTTTAACACAAGTTCTTATGACACAGAAAATGAAGAAGATTACGGAATGCGGTCTTGGGCAAATGGTTTTGGTGCAATCGACCCAGAGTTTGTGTTTGACGTTGCAACAGGAAAACTTGTTGAATACGAAATTGCATCGCGCAAATGTTACGCGCTCACATACGGTTCTTGGAAAGGCGGAATTGCACTTATGTATGTTGACGCTTTGTCCTTAAAACCCGTTAGCCCTAGTGGAGATGTGTTAGATGTTCCAGCGGATTCCGAAGAATATTCATTTGGAACTTTGATTGCGGGCGGAAGCGGGGCGGCTTACGAAGGTGCGCAGGTAATCTTTAACAGCGAAACTGGTTATTATTACATTTTTGTTTCTATGGGCGATTTGTCTTGGGAATACCGAGTTGGTGTTGGGCGCGCAGAAAATATTGAAGGTCCTTACGAAGACCCTTCTGGAAAAAGTATGACATTTTCTCTTGGCGATAACAGCGGCGCGTATCACGCATTCGGCGGAAAAATTCTTGGCGCATACGAAATTTCTGGGGAATATGGATTTCGCGCTCAGGGCGGAGAAAGTATAATTCGTTCTAATGACGGAAAAATTTTGTTTGCCGCACACAGTCGCACAACTTTTAATCCTGAATACAATTTCTTCCTTCAAATTCATCAAATGTTTTTTACAAAAGATGGCTGGCCGATTTTAAATTGCAATGAGTATTACAATGATTTTGACGGTAAAGATGAAGGACTTGAAAAATTGTCTGTAAAAGAAATTGCTGGCACTTACGATATGATTTTAACAGAACGCGGAGAAGAAACTGGAACTGTTCAGTATTTTGGAAACGTTAAGCAAATGAATCAAAATGTAAAAGATGCCACGCCAAAGATTTCAGAAAAAGTTGAGTTAAAATCAAACGGAAAAATTTCTGGTGCGTACAAGGGAACTTGGACTTTGCAGGACGATGGTTATTCTGTAACGTTAAAATTAAAAGATGGGCGGACTTTTACAGGTTATGCCTTACAAGCAGTTGATTGGGCAAGAAAAGGAAACTCAGGATTAAGAAAAACAATCACCATAACAAGCCTTGATTCCGAAAAAACAGGCGAATATTTGTGGGGAAATAAAAGTTTAACAAAATAGTTTTTAGAGGTGTCCTTTATCTCTTAAAGCCGTGTTGAGTTTAGTACGCACGGCTTTGTTTTTGCGTATCGGTGTGTCATCTTGACAAAGTGTGGCACTTTGTATAGCACTTCGTGCAGTCCGAAGAATCTATGTTTGCTAGGTAAAATAGATGTTTCGCTACTCGCAACATGACATTCCTCGCAAAGCTCAAAATTTGACCTTAATAACATCACCACATTTCCTAAATTTTTATATCTAAAAAAGTTGATAAAAATCGGTGAAAAGCGAAAATGACGCTAAAATCTGCCGTTTTTCTCATTTTTTTTTGATATTTATATCAATTTTTCTTGACATATACAAATGTCATGATACAATAAAATAGAAGCTCAAAAAAAAGATTTTAGGCTTTCTTAAAAAATGAACCTGTTCAGAAAATTATCTTTAAGAATAGGTCTAATGGAGGTTAAAATGAAAAAGGCATTGCTAGCTGGACTAGGCATTCTTTTAACGGCTGCTATTTTTGTATCTTGTGGCGGAAACAAATCAAAAAGTGGCTCAGAATCTGGAACTTTAACGCTGATGAATTTTGCTCAACCTGCAGAAAAAGAAATTCTCGACCAAGTTTTACAACGCTATCGTCAAAGTCACCCAGACATCAAAGTTGAAATGATTACAACAACACAAGACCAGTACGGCGCAAAATTGCAGGCACTTATGGCAGCTAATCAGCTTCCAGATGTTTTTTACATGGGTCCCGAATCTGTTCGCCAATATGTTGACGGTGGAAAAGTTCTCGCGCTTGATGATTATGTTTATGGCGTAGAAGGCGTTGACGTAAATGATTTGTATCCCGCAGCTCTTGAAGATTATCGCTATGACGGAACAATTTTAGGAAAAGGAAAATTGTATGCGCTCCCAAAAGATTTTGGTCCTGCGGCTTTGGCATACAATAAAACTCTTTTTGACAAATACAATATTCCGCTTCCAAGCCCTACCGAACCTTATACTTGGGAAGAATTCATCGATGTTTGCAAACTTCTTACTCGCGATGAAACATTTGGAACGGGCTTTAATATTAACTGGTGTCTTCCAGCTTTTGTTTGGGGAAATGGAGCCGATTGGATTGATTCAACTGGAACAAAAGTTACTGTGAGTGACCCAAAATTTGTAGAAGCTTTACAATTCTTTGCTGACCAAACGAATGTCTACAAGGTAACACCAAGTGCAAGCCAAGCAGCTTCATTGGATACCTATCAAAGATGGCTTAAAGGTGAACTCGGATTCTTCCTTTGCGGAAGTTGGGACGTTGCAACGTTTAATGAAACTCTTCCATTTGAATACGATTTGATTCCGTGGCCAGTACATCACAAGGGAGATAAAACGGCAACATATCGTGGTGGCGTTGGATATGCAGTTTCTGCACGAACAAAATCTCCAAAAGCGGCCGCAGAGCTTGCACTTTATCTTTCTGCTGACAAAGAATCTAATCAAATGTACATTGAAAAAGATTTGCAACTTCCAAACCTACAGTCTTTAGCTTCACTTTATACAAGCAAAGATGTTGCCCCAAAAAATCGCCAAGAATTCTTAAACATTATCAGCACTTCTGGTCGCCCATGGCCTTACAACAATACATACAACAGAGTGTGGTACGATGACTTTTTCCTTAGCATTGCAAAAGTTCTTGACGGCGATATGACCGCAGAAGAATATTGCAAAACTGTAGAACCAAAAATGCAAAAGAATCTTGATAAAGCATTGCAGCGCGCAGCGGATTCTTCAAAAAAGAATAGCAAGAAAAAATAATTTGTGCAGAAAGTTTTTAAGGAATCTCTAAAAATTCAATTTTGGAGATTCCTAATAGTAGAAGTCAAACTTTAGTTTAAAGAGGTTTTCAATGGGAGAAACAACTACATCCGTGAAAAACAAAAAAAAGAAGTGGACTGATGAAGGCATTGCAGGTCTGATTTTTGTTTTGCCCCCCGTAATCGGATTTTTAATGTTTACTGCTATTCCAGTCGTTTTTTCTATATTTGCAAGTTTAACCGAATGGAATTCAATGACGGATTTAACAGATTGGTCTACACTCTATTTTTCTGGAATCAACAATTACAAAGAGTTGTTTTCCGATGAACAATTTTGGCATTCATTGTGGAACACCTTGTTTTATATGATTGGAATTCCGATTGGAATTATTTGGGCTTTTGCACTTGCACTCGCATTTAACAAGGATATTCCTGGTGTAAAAGTATTCCGCGTAATTTATTACATTCCTGTTGTTTCTTCCATTGTTGCGGTTTCACTGTTGTGGAAATGGGTGTACAACGGAGACTACGGACTTTTGAATCAGTTTTTAAAATGGGCATTTGGAATCCAAGGGCCAAACTGGCTAGAAAAAGAACACACTGTAAAGCCTGCAATTATTGCAATGACTGTGTGGCGTGGCGTTGGCAATACAGCACTTTTGTATTTAGGCGCAATGCAGAATCTTCCAAAGTCATATTATGAAGCGGCAGTTATTGACGGTGCAAACGCATGGGTAACATTCCGAAAAATAACATGGCCTCTTATGCGCCCAATAACATTCTTTATCGTAATTACAGGAATCATCGGTGGTTCACAAATGATTGTAGAACCGCAAATTATGGCTCCTTTAGGCGGCGAAAATTATAGTGCTGCGACAATAGTATTTTACATCTGGCAAAAGGCATTCGGCAGTGCAGACGCAAAAGGTTTTGCTTGCGCGGCGGCTTGGGTGTTAGCAGTTATAATTTTCATCGTTACCGCAATTCAATTTAAACTCAGTCCACAGAGCGACAATTATCTTGAGTAGGGGAGAGCAAAATGGCTGATTCTAAAAATAAATACGGTTCAAAAAAAAGAAACAGCGCGTTCAATACATTTTGGGTTTATTTTTTCTTAGTGTTTGGCGCGTTTATAATGATTGTTCCTTTGGTGTGGATGGTGGAATCTTCTGTGAAATCGAAAGATCAATTTTTGATGACGCAACTTTCACTTTTGTTTCCAAAAAATCCCCATTGGGAAAATTACACAAGACGAATTTGGACAATGTCTCCGCCACTTCAACGCGGTATTGTCAATTCGCTTATAATTTCTTTTAGTACAATCATTGTTGGCTCAATGGTTTCTGCATTAGCGGCATTCAGTTATGCAAAACTTAATTTTCCAGGAAAAAGCAAATTGTTTATGGCGGAACTTGCAACTATGATGATTCCGTTTTCAATCATAATGATTCCGCAATTTGTAATTTACGCAAAAATTGGTTGGCTAAACACTTGGGCACCACTCATCATTCCAGGTATGCTCGGAAATGTTTCGATGATTTTCTTTTTGCGACAATACATGAATGGAATCCCCACTTCAATGATTGAAGCTGCGCGAATTGACGGCGCGGGCTATCTTAGAATTTTCTGGCAAGTTTTAATGCCAAACGCAAAGCCAGCGGTTGCCGCTCAAGGAATTTTGTGGTTTATGGGAGCTTGGAATGATTACTTTGCGCCAAGTATTTACTTGAACAGCCCAGAAAAATTAACTGTTCAGGTTGTGATTAGTCAGCTAAATGCAATGTATGCAATTCAAACTGACTATCCGCTTTTGCTTGCGGCAAGTGTTGTTGCGTTGCTTCCGTGTTTGATAATTTTTATGGTGTTCCAAAAACAAATTATCGCATCTGTTGCAATGACGGGATTAAAATAAGGGAATCTCTAAAAATTGCAATTTTTAGAGGTAACTTTGAAAATGCGATGTT
>CALCEK010000183.1 GCA_937900125.1 uncultured Treponema sp.
AAAATAGAAAAATGTAAAAAAAAGTTGTATTTTTGCAGCGTTAAACCAAAAACAAACGTTAAACCAAACACAAAAAAAATGGAACTAAAAATTAAAAAATTTATGGAAGTCGAAAATTTAGACGTCCAATTCCCCTGTACAATTACAGGTGACAACGGAACAGGGAAAACAACTATTATTCGAGCCCTCTTCTTTGTTTTAGCAATGCCAGACCCGGTCACTGGCAAACAATTTGGGAGTGAAGTTTATTCCAATTCCACCCCTTTCGTGTGTGTGGAGCTGCAAGGGGAGCGCACAACATTTCGCAGGGAATGCGCTCCATCGGAGGAGCAAAAGGGACTGGGGAGAGACGCCTGGTCGTGCCTTTCGTCGTACTTCTTGGACGGAGATAAAGTCACCAGCTCAGCGTACAAGACCGCCGCGGAAAAATTTTCGCATGGGTGGAACCCCTGTTTGTGGGAGGATAAACAAAAAATCAGGGAGTTCATTTTAAAAAGCCTCTATGGAACAGTAATGGGGGTTGATGCCTATTCAAAAAAAAGGAAAGAATTAGACACTACAAAGCAGCGCCTAAAAATGGAGCTGGAAACAATGGAAACAACTCTCGAAGTTGAAGTACCCGCGGACCCCACGTCCGAGTTGGAAGAGACAAAAATCTCCTTGCGAGAACTTATTGAGATGAAGAAACCACATCTGACAACTGCGGAAACAGAGCATAATAAAGCCGTAGGTGAAAAAATACGGGCTTTGAAGCGTCCCGCAATGCCGCTCCGCCCGAGGACGAATCAGATAGACAGTATTAGAAATGAATTGGAGGAGGCAGACCGCCAATTCAAAGAGGTTTGCAGAAAGTTGGACACTCTAAAAGTAGAGGTGGCGGGAATTTCGGCGAGAATTGTAGCCGCTGAAGCAAATGAAAACAATAAATGTTCAGTGTGCAGTGTCTGCACATGTCGTGCGACCGACTGTCTGTCTTTCAAAGGGAATGAAGAAGAGGAGGTGGAACGCCTCAAAATAGAAAATGAGTTTTTGGAAGGACAAATCGAGTCCCTACAGGAGAGAAAAACCGACCTACAATTCCATATTCAAAAATTAGAAATTGAAAAAGTAAAGGCGCAGCGGGAATACGAGGTCGCCGTCGCCGCCTACGAGTCGGCAGTTAAAGAATACGAGGTCGCCGTCGCCGCCTACGAGTCGGCAGTTAAAGAATACGAGGCTTCTTATATAACGCCGACAATAAAATTCGGCGATGAACTAGATGCTCAGATAAAAGCAAAAGAGGAGGAGATTCGCAAACTCGAGGAAAAACACAAGGCTTTCCTCGTTAAAAGCGGGGAAGCCAAATCACAGAAGATGATGGAAGAGAAACGGAAAGCACGAATTGAAGATTTGCGAGCAGATTTTCAAAGGCTATCAACAGAAGTCCAAAGGGAAAAGGACGCAATTGTTGAATGGTATGCAGAAGCCGAGATGTCTATAAATAAGGGGCTGCCAGGCTTTCAAATTAAATTATTGCGGGTTCAATTAAATGGAGAGATGACTCCCGATTTTTCAATTAAATACGAGGGGCGCGCCCACTTCTCAGAAGCACAAAAGAAAGTTGTTCGTGCGACTTTCCAACGGTTTTTATTCGACCGTTTGGAGTGCGAGCTTCCGATTATTGTCGATGAGGCGGCGAACGTTGTCGCACCGCACCTGCAGGAACAACTTATAAAAGTCGGCGCAACGCTGATCATTCCAACCAAAAATGAAAAATTAAAGATACTAAAAAGAGACTAAAATGGAACAATTAGAAAAATGGCAAACGCCGATGCAGTTATTGGAGTTCGTTAAAAGACAGCTGCCAGTATTTTATTTCGACACGGAGAAAGAACAGCAGAAATGGGTGGCAGCAACAACTCTTGACCTTTATAAAAATGGTCAGCAGTATAAAACAATGGGGGTTCAAATTGAGGACGTCCTGTTATGCCACTATCAAGCGGCGAATCAGGGATTGAGCCTACTCAATGGGGACTACACAATCGTCCGCTTTGGTGGCAAAAATCCGAAACCAGTGGCTTTTACATCATATCAAAGACAGAGAGCGGACGTCCTATCAAGCCCGAACGTACGAGAATTTTACCCTCGTACAATATGGAAAGGAGCCTCCGTGCAACAGAGGGATATTTTGAAGTGGGAAATAAAAAACCCCCCACACACGGGTGAAAAATACGGCCCCGACGGAACGCTAAAATTTGATGATATTCTGGGATTTGAGTTTGTCCTTGTTCGGGTAGATGGAGAAAAATACAACTATTTTTCAACCGTCAAAGATATTCTCCTTGAAATTGGAAAAGATGAAAAAATGCTATTTGCATATAAAAAAGCAAACGGGGAGACTATGTGGTGGAAGTTCGTAATGCGGAAGCTTTTGAAGTGGTTACCATTTGACCTTAACACATCAAAGGATTGGCGAGAATCTTTTCCAACGGAAAAAGAAGTCATTCCCGAGACTTTGGGCGTCTCTGTCCCTTTCGAGGTTATCGGAACTGACTTGTTCAAGCAGCAGCAACAACAGCAACAGGAACAGGGACAGGGACAGGAACAGCAGCAACAGGAACAGGAACAGCAGAAACCTTGGTTGAATATCGGCACGCTTGAATGGGACGCGGTGCTTGCTGGGATTTCGGAGGGGAGCATTCTATCTGTTGCAGATGTCCGCAGCAAATATGCAGTATCTAGAGCAGTAGCTGAAGAACTACAAAAATTTTTCTTATGAAGTTTGAAATTTTTCATACTGGAAGCGGGGGCAATGCTTACACCCTCCAATTTGAAGACGGGTCCCGCCTTATGATTGAGGCGGGAAAAACCCGTTTTTATAATGCGTGGAGTGATTTTTGCAGGCGCGGGGAGTCCGTTTTTGATTATTCTGGGCTACTTGTTTCCCACGAACACAAAGACCACGCGGGGGCGGTGTCCGATTTCCGATTGGCAGGGATGCCTATGGAGATAAAAGCGCCTCAAATAAGAGTGGCAAAAGTCCCGCTTGAACACGATGTCGTCTGCAATGGTTTTATAATCGTGAACGATGTAACGAGGGAAGCGTGCGTTTTTATGATAGATTTTCGCCGTATAATAAACCCGGTTGATTTTCTTTGCACAGTGAAAAATCTGCAAGGATACAAAATAATGTTTGCCGTCGAATTATCTTATTGTGAGTTTTTATATAAACTTCTCCCAATGGAGCAACGGCACGGGTTAGACAGACACCTTTCCGACGAGGATTTTATAACACTTTTCAAAGAGCTTAAAAAGGTGACTTCAATCAACAATGTCGTTACACTTCACGCGAGCGGGCGAGAACTGAGGACAAAAGGGGGGGCATCTGGTATTTGTCCCCGCGACTATTTGGTTTCTTATTTGAAAAAAAGGCTCGGTGTGTTCGTTAATATCGGTCAGGACGGGCTTAAATATGAATTTTAGAAAATAAAAATTGAATATGGATTATCTGGCTAAATACAATTTAATGAGGGTTAAATTAAAAAATGATTCTCTTTTTTGGGAATACTCTAATTTTTTAGAGAAAAACACAAAGAAAGTTAAAACGTTCTATTATCTGCAGCAGCAGAGCAGATGCTTAGCAGTTGCCTTTATTGAGGAAAAGGGGCTCCCACATGAGCTTTTCTCGGTGCTGAAAGAAATTGCCGATTGTTATTATAAATTAACTATCTAAGCAATGGATAAAATAAAATGGAGTAAAAAAAGATGTGAATGCCCTCTGTGTCATTCTAAGCATTCATTTTCACAGATGTTAGGAGAGGCCGAGGGGTGCGGATATTGTTTCGCGTGTGGTGAAATAATATGGCCGTCAAAAGATGAAAAAAAAGACTGGCGGCAATTCCATTATGAGGCGCAGTCTCAGATGAAAACATATTCAATACCGCCCGATGAGTTTGCGGAATTGGAAAAAAGACAATTCACGGATACTTTGAGCCGTGGATTGCTATCAATAGATCGGAAGAG
>CALCEK010000184.1 GCA_937900125.1 uncultured Treponema sp.
TAGTGACTGGAGTTCAGACGTGTGCTCTTCCGATCTCTACGCTATGAATTATGCTGATAGCCACCAAATATGTCCGGCTCAGACCGACTATACTTTAGCAACCGACACCATCGTGACCGACCGACGATTGCATCTGAAGCAAGTAGCCGATGTGCTCAGTATGTCTATTGACGAACTTCGCCGTCTTAATCCACAATACCGTTTGGACATATTGCCGGGGGGCAAGCCTTATTCATTAGTACTGCCCATTGAACTAACCGGCACAGATATAGATTTGCAGGATAGTATCTTCAATTACATGGCCGACTCGCTGATACTCAATCGTCGTAAGCAGATAGATATGGCGCAGAAAACAGCAGCCGATGGGTTTCCTGCCACGGGGATGTATTACTACACAGTCAAAAAAGGCGATGTATTAGGCTCTATTGCCAAACGACAGCGTACCACTGTGGCTAACATAAAGAAGTGGAATGGACTCAAAAACGATAATATACGCGTTGGACAGAAGCTGAAGTTGTATAGATAAGACCGTTTCGATGTAACAAGTAAGATTATATGGAAAAAGTGTATGAAAACGTTCCACAAGTTGCGGTTGACACGGCGGTTGCCGAAAAAACAAAACACGCGGTTGCAGTAAAAGCTTCTTTTGAATGGGACGATGTTGGAAGTTGGGATTCATTTAGTCAACTTTTTGAAAAAAATCAAGGAATCAGCGTAGAAATTGACGGAGCTAACAATTTTATATATTCTGATATTCCAACAGCGGTTTGCGGTTTAGATGGCGTAATTGTCGTTATAAAAAACGGAATGGCACTCGTTATGAAAAAAGGTGAAAGCGACAAAATGCGAGCCGTTGTAAAACAGATAAAGGACTATACAAATGAACGCAGAAGTTAGCCTTTTTTTTACACTTTCTAAAGAATTTATCGTTTCAAATCCGCATATTTGGATTTTATGTGCCATAAGTTTTGCAATCTCTGCAATTTCAATTTTTTTCGTCATAAAAATATGCAACAAATTCGGCTGGTATGACAGCACAAACGAAAGAAAAGTTCACAAAGGAAATATTCCGCGATTGGGAAGCATTGGTTTTGTGGGAGCTTACGTCATTGTTAGCATTATTTACCTTGTAATGCAAAAAGAAGCGCGAACTTCACAAATTCCAATTATCGCGGCGGGATTTTTAATTTTTATCTTTGGCATTTTGGACGATTTTCTTGAATTAAAAGCGATTTTCAAATTGATTGTACAAATAATTTCCGCGCTTATAATCGTTTTAAATGGTTATGTTTTTACAAGCATTGGAAATTTGGTCTTTCCGATTTGGTTTCGCTATGTTTTAACATTCGGTTGGATTTTGGGAATCATAAATGCGTTTAATTTAATCGACGGAATTGACGGTTTATGTGGCGGACTTTCAACTTTGATAATGATAACATTGAGTGTAATTTATATGCGAGCTACGACTCACCCAGCGGCAAACTGTCTATTTTTGGCATTCGCACTTATGGGATTCCTCGTTTACAATAAACCAAAAGCAAAAATCTTTATGGGAGACGGCGGAAGTCAATTTTTGGGCTTTATGATGGCGGTTTTGCCACTTTACCAAACAAGCGAAAACTTTGAGTACAATAAATTTCTTATTATGCTGAATTTGGTTTCAATTCCTATGCTAGACACTATTGCGGCAATTTGGCGGCGCAAAAGGGAACATCGTGGCATAATGACACCAGATAAGCAACATTTGCACCACAAACTTATGCAGTTAGGACTTTCAACAACGCAAATTTTAAATGTACTGCTTTCGTTACAATTTATTATCTGCCTTGTTTGTGGAATTGCAATGTATATGAAAGGATTTGAAGCTTTTATTTTGCTACTTTCGCTTTACATTGTAATTATTTTGCTATTTTGCACAGTGCATTTTCTTTACAAACGCTCGCTGACTTCTCAAGTGAATTGACTAGACTTGTGTAAAATTTTATAATTTCGCTATGAATAGAAGACTTATTACTTCCGCACTTCCTTATGTAAACAATATTCCTCATTTGGGAAATTTAATTCAAATGTTAAGCGCAGATGTGTTTGCGCGATTTTGCCGAAGTCGCGGATATGATACTTTGTATGTTTGCGGAACAGACGAATACGGAACTGCAACAGAAACACGTGCGCTAGAAGAAAACAAAACACCACGCGAATTGTGCGATTATTATTTTGCAGAGCATGATAAAATCTACAAATGGTTTAATATCAATTTTGACATTTTTGGTAGAACTTCAAATGAAGAATGTACTGAAATAACACAACAACTTTTTCGGGATTTAGAAAAAAATGGCTACATCACCGAACACATAAATAAACAACTTTTTTGTCCAAAATGCAATCGTTTTTTAGCAGACAGATATGTTCTTGGCGTTTGTCCAAAATGCGGATTTGAAGATGCACGCGGAGACCAATGCGATAAATGCGGAAGCCTTTTAGACCCAATCGAATTAAAAAAGCCAAGATGCGTCACTTGCGGTTCAGAGCCAGAAATTCGCGAAACAAGACATTTGTATATAAATCTGCCAGCTGTTAGCGAAAAACTTAACGAGTGGATGACTGAAACGAGCATAAAAGGTCAGTGGTCAGAAAATGCAATAAACATAACAAAAGCATGGATTCGGGACGGTCTTAACGAACGCGCAATTACACGCGACTTAAAATGGGGAATTCCTGTTCCGCGCGAAGGATACGAAAATAAAGTGTTCTATGTTTGGTTTAATGCCCCCATAGGCTATATGTCTATTACAAAACAACTTGAAGATGAATTAAAAGTTCAAGGGAAAGTAAGTTTTGATTGGAAATCTTGGTGGCTTCCTGAAGAAAGTGATGAGGGAAAGCAAAAACCTCCTGTTGACCTTTTTCAGTTTATCGGAAAAGACAATATTCCATTCCACACAGTCATTTTTCCGTGTACTTTGCTTGGAAGCGGACATAATTGGACAAAACTTTTTCATATGTCAAGTTCAGAATACCTAAATTATGAAAGTGGAAAATTTAGCAAAAGTCATGGCGTTGGTGTTTTTGGAACAGACGCAATTGAAACGGGCATAAAAGCTGACGCTTGGCGATTTTATATTTTTTACAATCGACCAGAAAAACAAGATTATCAGTTCACATGGAAAGAATTTCGCGAAAAATATAATAGTGAATTAATAGGAAATTTGGGAAATCTTGTAAACAGAACGCTTTTATTTGTTACAAAATATTACGATGGAAAAATTCCAGAATCAAACATCGACGAATCCCTCTGGCAAGAAGTTAGGTTTCATGAAAATAAAATCACGGAATATCTTGAATGGGCGAATTTAAAAGATGCTTTTAGAGAAATTTTTGCCATCAGCGACATTGGAAACAAGGCATTTCAAAGTGGAGAACCTTGGAAAACTCGTGTAAACGATGTAGAAAAAGCGCAAAAACTCATTTATAATCTTTGTTATCTGATAAAAGATTTGATGATTCTCTGTCATCCCTACCTTCCGCAATTTTCCGAAAAAATTCTTTCGTATTTTGGAAAACAAATTGACGAACCAAAATTCAATGAAGAACACAGCGTTGATGGCTTAAACTGGGCAGCACTCGGCAAACTAGAAGGGCTTTCTACGGTTTTGCCGCCAGAAGTATTTTTTACACCGCTTGACCAAAAAACAGCTGATGCTTTTAGAGAAAAATATTCAGGGAATCAAAAAGAACGTCAAAAAAATGGCAAAAAGGAAAAGTCAAAAAATCAAGTAAAATTGGCATCTGACCAAATTGCTCATTTTAATTCAAAAATTGACCTTTGCGTTGCAAAAATTGTTAAGGTTGAAAATAATCCTGAAGGCGAAAAATTATTTGTTGAAACCCTCGATGACGGAAGCGGAAAGTCGCGCGTAATTCAAAGCGGACTTAGAGGTATAATTTCCGCAGAAGAGCTTGTTGGAAAACATATTATTTTAGCTTCAAATTTAGCTCCTAGAAAAATGCGGGGAATTGAAAGTCACGGAATGTTACTTGCCGCCGATTACACGGATTCTGAAGGAAAAGCAAAAGTAGAAGTTCTTGAAGCTCCTTGGGCAGCACCTGGAACAAAAATTACGCTTGAAGGTTCTTCTCTTTGCGAAAAGCCCCAAGAAATTAGTGCGGACGACTTCTTTGCAGTTGAATTTAAGGTTTTTGAAGGAAAAGCAACTGTTTCTAAAACGCCTCTCTTAGCGGATGGAAAGCCTATCACACTTACACACGTAAAAACAGGCGAAATACACTAACATTTAAGGCAAAATCAACTAAATTCCTAAAAAATAGCCGCTTTTCTTCCGAATATAAGAAGAGCGGTTTTTTTTATGGACAATCAACGATTTAATCAAAGATTTTTGCAAACAAATTTTTGGGCTGATTTTAAGGCAGCACATGGATGGAAAAAATATTTATTTGAAATAAAAGATAATTCAGTTTTGTCAGTATATAAAAATGAACAGGATAACACAAAAAATACCTCTAATAAAAGTAATACTGTCGATTTTTGTGCAAACAATGATTCTAATATTTTACAACTTTCTGTTCTTGTGCGAGAATTTTCTATAAAAATTAAAAAAATATCTTTGGCATACATTCCTATGGCTCCTGAATTTTTGGGTTTTGATTGGGAAAAAGATAAAAAAAACTATTGGGAACAAATTTCAAATTTAACTAAGCTGATAAAACCATATCTTCCCAAAAACACCGCTTTTGTTCGCTTTGACCCCCCACTCGATTTTAAAACTATTGAAGAACGGGAACAGTGCAAAAAAGACGCATCAAGTTTATTCTTAGCGCAAAAAAAGAGTTTTCGCCCAAAAAAAAGTTTTGTTGACGTTCAACCGCCAGACACTGTTTTACTTCCCCTAGAAAAATCCGAAGATGAAATTCTTTCTTCCATGAAAAGCAAATGGCGTTATAATATTCGGCTTTCGGCAAAAAAAGGTGTAGAAGTAAAAAAATACAGATTTTCTGATGAACATTTTTCTGAAGCCTTTGAAGATTTTTATCGGCTCTTTGAACAAACTTCAGAACGCGACAAAGTAAGTTTTCACGGAAAAGATTATTATTACGACCTTTTAAAACGTGGAGATTCAGAAAATCCTAGTGTAAACTTGTATTTGGCCTATCATGAAGGAGAAGCTTTAGCTGGAATTATAACGCTTTTTTGCGAGCGAGAAGCCGTATATTTGTATGGTGCAAGCGGAAATGTAAAACGAAACCTTATGCCCGCTTACCTTTTACAATGGACTGCAATTCAAGATGCAAAAAAATACGGGTGTCCCGTTTACGATTTTTATGGGATTCCTCCCACCGATGATGAAAATCACCCGATGCATGGATTGTACCTTTTTAAAACTGGTTTTGGCGGAACAATAGTCCACAGACCTGGCAGTTTTGACGTTGGATTTAATTTTTTCTACAAATTGTACTCAAGTGCAGAACAATGCAGGGCTTGGTGGCACAAAAAATTTTTAAAGCAATTCAAAAAGAAAAACTAACTTATTATAAAGCTTACTTTTTGTGAATAATGCTAAATTTTATAGTTTTTTCGATTGCGCGGTCTACGGCAAGGTCAACAGTCCAATAAAAACTGCTTGTAAACACAGAAGAAACAGCATTTGTAGAAAGTCCAGCTTCTTCGTTTGGTTCAAACACCAAAATTGTTTTTTCGCCTTTATCGCTTATTTGTAAGTGAGAAACACCTTTTTCTAGTTTGCAATTTTCTGAAAGCGGTAATTCTTGTCGCATTCCAGAAGAAATAACTTCAACATTGTATTGCTCTTCTAATGGAAGTTCAAATAAAGTTTGCGCAAAGTTTATTTCAGAAACAAAAAATCCTTTTAACAAAAATGGACTATTGTTGCGCAAAATGTACTGCACAATAAAACCATCAGAGGTTACGGTGTAATGCTTTGTCAATATGACGGGCATTTTTAAGGGCGAAAATTGCCCCTCGCCTTCTAGGACTATTTGATTTCGGCGAGTATCGCATTTTTTTTCAGAAAAAATTAAGTTTTCAAATACATCTGATTTGACCTCTTTTTGATTTAGATAATCGTCCATTTCTTTAAAATCAAAAAGGTGTTCTATAAAAATACCGCGATGAGATTTTGATGTTGAAGTATAATTCGCCCCCGAAAATAATATGCTTAAATCAGAAATTTTAGCACCCGTAAGCGAAATTACTGCATTAAATTTTTCCATTTGGCAAACATATTCGTTTAAGCCGTCTAAGTTATAATCAAAACTGGTAATTGATTCTGTAAAGTTTCGGCTTTCGCGAATAAGATTTTCTGCCTCTGAAAGTGCACGATATGCCATTTGCCGATTTTTTTCATTTGCCACTTGCCCTGTTTTTAAGTCGATATAATACTCCGCACTTTGCGCTTCCCAAATGTGTTCACGAGCAGAATATTTTCGCATTTTATCGCCGCCATGACTTTGAGAAAGTAGCATACTAACATATAGAGTTCTTTCGTATAGGTGTTGATTTTGCTCATAAACAGAAAAAAAATCATAAATTGTAAGCGGTTGGTTAGCACCATTTTGACCTGCACTTTTTGCCCATTGGCTGATTTTTTTTTCCATTCCAGGCAAAAAATATGACTTTACAAAATATTTTGTGTGTTTTAGATATTGTTGCGGTGTTTCTAAAAAAAATAACAAACTCGGCTTCTGGGAAATCACCTTTTCAGTTTCATTTAAGAAATCAGATAAAATTAGGGATTCCATTTGTTTTATTGAAAATTGCAAACAAATGACAGCATTTTCAAGTTTGTCATCTTGATTTTCAGATTGAATTTTATACCTTATCTTTTTAAGCCAATTTTCAGGTAATTCAAGTTTATTTTCAGAATCTAAAAACGGCAAAAATGAATCTTTTATAATAAGAGCGATTATTTTTTTCCCTTGCTCATTTAAAATGTATGGAAAATAAGAAAGAGACTCATCTATTGAAATATCCTTAAAATGAACATACTCCATTCCACAAGTGTGAAAGGAAGGAATCAGAGAAGAATCCCAAAAACCTCCAAGTAAAAATAAACCACGCGGTCGCTTTCCAACAGTTTCCCTCACTTTTGCATTCATTTTTTCAATTTGACCACTTCTGTCTAGCGGAAAAAGCAAGGGGAAAATGGGAGAATAAAAACCGTTCCCAAGCACTTCTGTTTGATTCCGAGAAGTAAGTTCGCGCAAAATTTCCAAAGCCTCTGGGTGTTCCACAGACAAATATTCTAGTTTTTTCCCAGAAATCGCAAAAGTAAAAGAAAAACGCGGATGAGTGTACAAAAATGACAACAAAGGTTTTAACGTATTTTGATATGCCTCTTCAGGATTTTCGCACGTTTCGTCAAAACTCAATTCAAGGCAAAGACTTATTCCATTCATAAAGTCTATATTTTTAACCTCTCAAGTATTGTATTACATTTTTTCCAAAATTGAAAACTTTTTTCATGCGTTTTGCTGAGGGGACTTACTTTTTGAAAACCAACGCAATTTTTGCAATTTTCCTGTAAAAGATTAAGATTTTCAGTGGAAGTAGAAACTGCACAAAGCACACATTCTTTTGTTTGTGCGGGAATCAATTTTATGAGATTTTGCGGACAACACGATGTGCAAAGTCCACAACCATTACACGCTTCGCCAACAACTGCAACGCCATTTTTTATGCTGATTGCATTTCTAGGACAACAATTTACGCAATTTCCAAAACCAATGCAACCCCACGAACAATTATATTCACTGTCATACACCGAAGTAAAAAGCGAACAATCTTTTTCACCGCGATAGTTGAATTTTTTTGACTCTTCGCTTCTTGCAGGCGAACACAAAACTACGGCTTTTACACCAGTTTCAGCATGCTTAAAATCGTCTGAACTTTGTAAAAGGATTTCTTCTTGAACAGAAAAAAGCGGGTCTGAAGCATTTACTCGTTGTGCGCGTAACGATGGAAGCAAAACGACAAACAAAAAAAACAAAACTATGCTTACCCCAATTATGAGCAATATAGTCACGAGTATACCAAAAATCACTTGACCACCCCCGTATTAAGCCAAGAAACATTCCATGTTAACAAAATCAAAATCATAATTGCTAAACTAATGAGGAGCAAACTAAGGTTTTGAAAATTTTCCGTTGGATGTGAAAGTTCCGTGCGTTTTCTTACTGCATATAAAATCAGTACAAAAAGGAAAAATGAAAAAACGCAAAAGCAAGAATTGAGTACACATTCTGCAAGCGAAACACTTTCGTTTACGCAAAGCAAAACAATCAAAATAGAAACAGCATACTCAGCTTTAGAAATGCGAGCGGTAATTCGAATAATCGATTCGGCAAAAACTGAAATCACACAAAAAATCAAAACGCACACAAATGGATAAATTTCTATAAGTCCTGGCAAAATCAAAATTTTACTTACGACCAAATAAGAAAGCGCACTTGTTGCACTAACAGTTATGAGCATTTTGAAAATGTCTAAAGCCAAAAAGCGCGGAGTTTTGCTAATTATTAAAGCTCTTTTTATTCCAACTCCGTAAACAATCACCACAGAGGAATAGATAACGTAATAAAAAAAGTTACTCAGCATCGTTTTCTCCAATACTGCGGACTATTTTAATTTTATTTTCAGCATAAGCCCAAGAAACCACAACTAAAGCCGTCAAAATTAACGCTCCTGGAATTGAAGCCCAAAATGTTCCGAGCGCAAAACGATTGCTTTTGAATATCGTAAAT
>CALCEK010000185.1 GCA_937900125.1 uncultured Treponema sp.
TTATAAAAAAATCGGGATTGGAAGAATTTTATGCTTCGCAAGACGAAATCGGGCAAACGCAAAAGCTTTCTAATTTGCAGGAACTTATAAACGGAGCATCGTTATACCCCCACTCTGTACAAGGATTGTTGGATTTTTTGGATAACATAAATCTTGACCGTTCGCTTGAAAACGCCGATTCTACCGAAGATTCAAAGGATGCGGTAACGCTTATAACGCTTCATAATACAAAAGGTTTGGAATTTAGCCGCGTTATAATTACGGGTATGGAGTATGGTGTTTTTCCGCGAGAAAACAAAACGGGCTTTGAGCTAGAAGAAGAACGCAGACTTTTTTACGTTGGAATTACTCGCGCCAAACAAGAATTGTATCTTACCAGTTGCGCAGTTAGAAGGCTTTATGGGCGAACTAGCTATATGCAGCCTAGCCCATTTCTTTCTGAACTTGGGGAATCGGCGGTTCGCATTTTAGGCTCTCCCCCCGAGCAATTTTCTGTTGGCGATGAAAAACCCATTCATCCGCTTGCAAAAAAATGGGCAAAGGGAAAAATTGTTTACCATGATGATTGGGGCGAAGGGCAAATTGTAAAAACGGGTGTGACTGCTGATGGCGAATTTTGGATTAGCGTTGTTTTTGCCTCTGGCGGAGAAAAAAGATTCCTTCCGCAGTATCAGCAAAATAATCTTATGATGGAAGATTAAAATTGTCTTAAAATGAAGGTTGAAAATGGCAAAGGATTTTCTTTTTGAGCTTTTAAAAATGCTTTTTACGTTTGTGATTTTGCTTGACCCGCTAGGAAATATTGCGCCTTTTTTGTCTGTGGCAGACCGCTACGAAAGAAAAACGCAACTTAGGATTTTAAAGGAAGCGATTTTAATTTCGGGCTTAGTTTTGTTAATTTTTGCACTTGGCGGATATTTTATCCTTGAGTTTTTTGGAATCGCTCCAGGTTCGTTTTACATAGCGGGCGGAATCATATTTTTTACAATTGCATTGGATATGATTAACAGTAAGCCACGCGCCCGCCACTCGCCAGAATCTACGCTTGACCCAAGCGAAACCACTATGGTTGCGGTTTTTCCGCTCGCTTTTCCGCTGATTGCAGGTCCTGGAATGATTACAACTGTACTTTTGTATACTGCAAGCGGACACGTTAGCATCCTAACATTTTGTATGGTGCTTATTGCGATGGGAATCGGTCTTACGATTGAATATTTTGTTTTGCGAAGTGCAACTTATCTTTTAAAGATTTTTGGCTCAACGGGAACTTTTGTTTTAGAAAAAATTGTTGGGCTAATTCTTGCAGGACTTTCAGTACAATTTGTGTATGAGGGCTTGCAAAAATTAGGAATCGTTTCTTAGAGTCTGTCATCTTGAGGAGCGATTGCACTCTGCCCGCCCCGAAAAATCTAGTTTCTCTGTAAAAAAACGCTAGATTCTTCACACTTTGCGGTGGAGGGGCAGAAGTGACGAATTTCCGAAACTCTAAATTGAACCTAAATCTTTAATTAGCCTTAAATCCTAGTGAGCGAAGATACTGAATCTTAAGCGCATCGTAAGAAGCTGCGTATTCAGAATCCTTGTTTACGATTGAAGCCGTAGCATTATCGCTTGCAATCCAAAGAATAACAAAAGATGTTTCGTTTAAGTCAATAGGTTTTAGCATTACAACCCGATGTTCCGCACTATCGTAAGTGTAATCCTTGCCATTTGTATAGGATTTCCCCTCGACTAAAACAAGTGGCGGATACTGCCCGATGTCGTGCAAAACAAAGGCGGCTGGATTCGCTGGAACGCCTTCTACATAAATAGAATATTCCTGTCGTTCGGATATTGGAACGCTCGGCACAGAAATAACGGTGTTTTCCTGAGTATACGAAAAATCGCCTTGAGAAAGAGCCGTTTTGTTCCCATTTGAAAGGTCAATAATTTCGGCCTTTGTGATTTTGTAAAAAACGATTCCCGTAAAAAATTCGCCCGCAGGAGTGCAACTGGTGCTTACAAAAGTCGTTTCTTCTTCGGATTCAAGAATTTCTTCTTGAATTGGGGCCAAAGGCTCTTCTTGAACAGGAGCTTGTTTCACCTCAGATTTTGGGCTTTTACATCCTGGCAGAAGGAGGCAAAAGGCTAGAATTAGTGGACTTGCTAAAAAAATAATTCTTTTCATACAAACATTTTCGGATTTTTTTTAACTCCGCTAAATAAAAAGGTTAAATTTTACGCACAGCAATGCGACATCTTCCATAAAAGATAAAAATTCAGTATAATTTTTAATATGAGCAATGAACTTAAAAAAGTGGACGAAACCACTTTGGAAAATCTTTTGTATCTTTCGCGCCTTTCTCCAGAAAGTACGAATATGGAAACTTTAAAAAAGCAAGTTGACGAAATTGTCGGCTACTTTGAAATCCTTTCTAAATATGATGATAGTGAAAATCCTTATGACGCATATCCTTCAACAAAGGTAGAAAATCTTAGGGAAGACACGATTGTTCCCGGACTTGAAATGCACGATGTAAAAAATATAAATAAGCAAAACTTCCTTGACGGCTACTTTCAAGTGCCAAAGGTCTTGGGCGAAGGCGCATAGGGGAAAATATGTATACAATAGATGAAACTATCGCATCTCTAAAATCGGGTGCGCTAACAAGTCATGATTTGGTAAAAAAATCAATTGACACTTTTGAAAAAGATAAAAACTCAGAATTGCCGCTTAATGCTTTTATAGAAATGTATTCTGACGCGCTTGAACTTTCGGATGCGGCAGACACAGAAATCCAAAAAGCCCGAGAACAAGGCAAACTAGATGAATTGTTTGCGTCAAAGCCACTTTTGGGCATTCCTTTTGCCAACAAAGATAATATTTCCGTTCGAGGAAAACATCTTACTTGCGCTTCAAAAATTTTGGAAGGTTACGTGGCTCCTTACAACGCAACTGTCATTGACCGCCTTGTAAAAGCTGGTGCAATCCCATTAGGGCGGTGCAATCAAGACGAGTTTGCGATGGGGTCTTCAACAGAATATTCTGTTTACGGTCCAACTAGAAATCCAATTAACCGCGATTATGTTTCTGGCGGCTCTTCTGGCGGTTCTTCTGCTGCAGTCGCTGCAAATCAGGCATTTTTTGGACTCGGCACTGAAACAGGTGGCTCGGTTCGCTTGCCCGCAAGTTATTGTGGTGTTTACGGTTTAAAACCAACTTACGGAGTTTTAAGTCGCTGGGGCGTTGTCGCTTATGGTTCTTCACTTGACCAAGTAGGAATCATTGCCCACACTCCATCAGACATTGCAAAAACACTTGCTGTTATGAGCGGAGTTGATTTTTACGATGATACCTCGCAAGATTTGCCGTTTAGAGAAAATCTTTCAAATTTAAAGGCGTATTCTCAAGCTGATTTTGCAAAACTAAAAGTGAGTGTCCCAAAACAATTCCTAGAAAATAAGGGAATGGATTGCGATGTTGCGGCGGTTTTTGAAGAAGTTCGCGCATGGTTTGCAAAAAAAGGTGCGGTAGTCGAGGTTGTTGACCTTCCGATTTTGGACGCGGCAATCGCTTCGTATTATGTAATTGCACTTTCGGAAGCGGCAAGCAATTTAAGCCGATTTGATGGAATCCGCTATGGTGCAAGAAAAGACAATAATGCGGGATATGACCAACTTTATGTTGACACTCGTAGCGAGGGATTCGGACCTGAGGTAAAACGCCGAATTATTATCGGAAATTACGTTTTGTCTGAGCAATTTAGCGGGCAGACTTACAAAAAGGGAATGAGTGTTCGCGCGGCAATTCAAAGAGAAGTTGCAAAATTATTTGAAACTTACGATTTGATTCTTTGTCCCACCTGCCCAACACCATCTTTTAAATTGGGACAAAAAGTTGATGACCCACTAGAAATGTACTTAAGTGACCTTTTTACCACATTTGTAAACCTTGCTAGAATCCCCTCACTTTCCGTGCCTTGCGGATACACCCATTCAAAAGAGCAAAATCGCACGGATAGCGAAAGTATGCCTATTGGAATTCAATTTGCAGGCCCGCTTTTTAGCGAAGCAAAAATTCTAAGCATAGCTCAAGTTTGGGAAGAAGAACATAAAGGTTGCGGTTTCCCGCTCGGTTTAACAGAGTAAAGTTTTTCGGACGTGTTACAAAAGGTATGCTTTGCCTTGATTTGTCATATTGAGTGCAAGCGAAATATCTACAGATTCTTCGCAGTGTTCAGAATGACGATTTAAAAAAATAACCCGTTGCATGAGCAATTGTCGCTGCAACGGGTTTTTTGTTATCTAGTTAGTAAACTGTTTACCGCTTTTACAAATTCGGAGGGGTCTTTTAGTTCAGCTCCTCCAATTAGTAAAGCTTGGTCAAGTAAAACTTCGCTTACTTGTAAAACAAAATCTTCTTCTGTATCGCCTTCAAGTTTTTTTACAAGTGGGTGATTTCCGTTTACTTCAAGAATCGGCTTTACAAGGTCAGGATTTCCTTGTCCCATCGCCCGCATCATTCTTTCCATTTGAATTGACGGGTCGTTTTCATCAATGACAATACAACTTGGGCTATCAGAAAGGCGTTTTGAAAGAACAACATCTTTTACCCGTTCGCCTAATGCTTTTTTTATTTTTTCTTGAACAGGCTTAAATGCTTCTTCCTGCTTTTTAGCTTCATCTTTATCAACACCAAGTTCCTCATCACTACCCGCTCTATTAACGGCTTTTAGGTCAAAGTCTTTGTATTTTCCGTAGGCGGGAATAACAATGTCATCAATGTCATCAGCCATAATTAAAACTTCAAATCCCTTCTTTTTGTATGCTTCAAGAAGTGGAGATGAGCGGAGATTTTTTTCATCGCTTCCAGTGATATAGTAGATAGCTTTTTGGTCATCTTTCATTCGTGAAACATAGTCAGAAAGACTTGTCCACGGAGTTTCGTTTTCTTCCGAAACAGCTTGCGAAATTTCAGCGGTTGTTTTAAATCGTAAAATTTCTGCAATTTCATCGCGATTTGTGTAATCAGAATATAAGCCCTCTTTTAATGGACGATTAAAAGCTTTTACAAATTTATTCCATTTTTCAATGCTTTGTTTTTCTTCATCGCTTGGATTTTCTGATTTTTGAGCTTTGTCCGCATTTTCGCCTAATTTTTTGAATTCAGACAAAAGCTTTTTTATTGACTGATTTTTGATTGTTTCAAGGATTCTGTTTTGCTGCAAAATTTCTCGGCTCACATTCAACGGCAAATCTTCAGAATCAATGATTCCGCGAACAAAACGCAAATAACTCGGAAGCAATTCCCTGTCATCATCGGTTATAAAAACTCGCTTTACATATAATTTAAGACCACTTTTGTAATCGGCGTGATACATATCAAAAGGCGCAGTCTGTGGTACGTAAAACAGCGTGGTGTATTCTTGAGTTCCTTCCGCGTGAGTGTGCAAATGCAAAAGCGGGTCTGTTCCGTCATGACTGATTGTTTTGTAAAAATCGTTATATTCCGCTTCTGTCAATTCGCTTTTATTCTTTTTCCAAAGCGCACTTGCGGAATTGACCTGTTCAATTTTATCTTCAGAGCCTTCAACTTTTCCGTCTTTATCATACTTGTTTTGTGTATAGTGCAAATAAATCGGGAACGCAATATGATTTGAATACTTTTTGATTAAATCGTCAATCTTCCAGCGAGAAGCGTAATCTTTTGAATCCTCATTTAAGTGTATTTCAATGGCACTTCCAACAGTTTCCGCTTTGTCAAAACCGTATTGCTTTGCTTCGCTACTTTCGGCAGAAAGTTCTTCTATTTCGTAAGCATTTGTTCCGTCCGATGACCAATGCCAAACTTTGCCGTCGCCACCCGCTTTGCGCGTATAAACGTCAATTTTTTTTGCAGCCATAAATGCTGAATAAAAACCAACGCCAAACTGACCAATTAAATCTGAATTTGCACCAGATTTTGAAAGTTGCTCAATAAAAGCCTTTGTTCCACTGCGGGCGATTGTTCCCAAATTGTCGGTTAAATCTTTTTCGTCCATTCCGATTCCGCAATCTTGAACCGTAAGAACGTCTTTTTTATCGTCAAAAGTAATGTCAATTCGCGGATTAAAGGTAAGCGATTTGAAATTTTCATCAGAAACCGTAAGATATTTTAATTTGTCAAGTGCATCTGAAGCATTTGAAACGATTTCTCGCAAAAAAATGTCTTTGTTTGAATACATTGAATGAATGATTAGCTTTAAAAGCTGATTTACTTCTGTTTGAAATTGATATGTTGCCATTTAAAACCTCTTTTTCTGTGGAATTTAAAAATCAGATTCTAAAATTCCATCTTTATTTTAAGATAATCAAAAAAAAATGTATCGGCAAG
>CALCEK010000186.1 GCA_937900125.1 uncultured Treponema sp.
CTTTCCGTAATCGATAATTTTGCAAACCGGTGGATTTGCGTTTGGTGCAATTTCCACTAAATCTAATTCTTGCTCTCGTGCAAGATTTAGCGCTTCAAAGGTAGAGATTATACCTTTTTGCGTTCCATCATTGTCAATAAGTCTCACTTCGCGTACTCGAATTTGTTCGTTTATACGCAAACCTTTAGTTTCCGCCAACTATCCTCCTCGTGTTCTGTTATCTTTTTTTTCTTGATAAAGAAACTTTTTATTTATAAAGCGTACTGTGTATTATATCAAAATGAAGCGATTTTTGTCTATATGATACTTGCAAAAGTCTATAGAAGCGTTTTAATAATCACCGTTGAATAAGAATATTTTTTGTGGTATTCTTCTTCTTGTATGTATACATTTATGATTGTTTTTTTGCCACTTGCAACTTGGTTTACAATCTCGCTTTTTGGCACAAATAAAACTCAAGAACTTTCAGTCTCTGAACAGCCATTAAAATTTTTTTTCTTGGGGCTTTTCCTTGCTTGTTTTTATGCTTTTTTTGAAGTTCTTTTTATACAGTCATTAACATATCGTCAAACTAGAAATTCTATAATTTTAAATACGCTTTTGCTTTTTTGTTTTGATTATTTTCTTCCTTCTGCAATTCTTTTTTTGTTGGTCTTTTTTGGAAGTAAAAAATCTTACGAGCAAAGAATGACAAACCTTTTTTCTTTTATGGCAGGTTTTTATTCTGTGTACATGGTTTATTCTTCACTTTTGCGATATGAAAAAACTTCAGCATTTTTCATTTTTGTAAAACCTATTCTAATTTTTTGCTTTATTTTTATGTTTTCTCAAGGAATGGTAGCATTTTTTAATTTATTAAAAAAAGAAAAGGAAAGCGAAAAATTTGTTTCAAAAATATCGCTTGCTGTTTTGTTCCTTGTTATTTCTTCAATCGTGCCTCCACTTATTCAGGCAATGTATGTTACTGGAAAATCTTTGACTATTAGAATTATTCTTACTATACTTTATGTTTTTTTGTTTTCAGTTTTCTTTTGTATCAGATATAAAAGTTTTTCTACATCGTCTACATCATTTTCTGAAGATTTAATATGATTTTTCTAACTGAGCAGGAAAAAGAAACTTTTCATGAAATTTTACTTCCTTACGAAAATGACGAAATCGTTTTGAAGATGAAAAATTATTGTCAGCATGGAAATGTTTCAACTTACGAACATGTAATGAATGTCGCTTTGACTTGTTTTTATATAAATCGGAAAAAGAATTTTGGTTGCAATGAAATTGATTTAGTTACAGCGGCATTTTTGCATGACTTTTATTTGTATGATTGGCATAAAAAAGACAATAATACTCATCGATTGCATGGATTTTTTCATCCAATGGTTGCTGCGATAAATGCAACAAAGTATTTTCATGTTAATAAGTCTGTTAGAAATATAATTCTTTGCCACATGTGGCCTTTAACTTTCTTTCATTTTCCTAAGTCAAAAGAAGCTTTGCTAGTCAGTTTGGTCGATAAATATTGTTGCATTCGCGAAGTTTTTTATTCTTTACGCAAAAAGAATGCTCTAAAAAGAAAAAAAGCACTCGCTTTTTATAACTGATTATTTTTTATAACTGATTGTAGGGGAGATTTGCACCAAGACATTTGTTTTGGTAGATTTTTGCAACTGATTCAAAAAGTACATCAGCAGATGGTCTGTGCCCATTTCTTTGTTCCGATTTTGAAAGGCGAATGACATTACACAATGTTGATTTTTCTACAACGATATGACTGTCACCAGGGGCTATATAAATTTGACCTGGGTGAATTAAGTCCCCGTCCTCCGCTTCTTTTACATTGAGCGGACAAATTCTGTCTAAGCTAGAGGCAAATTCTTTTGTAAAACCTGCGGGCATATGTTGTACAACCAAAATGGGACGCGCAAATTTTGGATCAATTTTTGCAAACACCTCACGCAATGCGTTAGGACCGCCCGTTGAAATTCCCAAAGCTACAATGTCAATTGCGCCAGGTTTTCTTAAAGCTTCAATAACAGCTGGCTCTTTTTTTGTAGAAGATTGCCACAAAGTTGGAGAATAAACTGGCTTTGCGGTAGTTGCCCCCTGCGTTGGTTTTACCTTATCAATAATACCTTCTTTTACAGCCGCAGATTCCGCTTCTTTGAGTTTTGCCTGCTGCATAAAGAATTCTGGGGGATAAACTTCTTTGTTATGCTTTCTTGCGTAACGTCCGCCATAAGAAGCCAAGCGTTCAATTAAGGCACTAGACACAGAAGAAATATTGCTAGAAACGGAACCAGAAGGTTTTGTGATAAAATCACTCGCTCCTAACTCCAAACATTGCATTGTAACTGTTGCGCCCTTTGTTGCTACAGAAGACAAAATAACAACAGGGACATCAATTCCTTGCTTTTTGCGCTCCTGCAAAAATTCAACGCCATTCATTTCTGGCATTTCTATGTCAAGAACAATAATATCTGGCTTTAGTTGAGGAATTTTCTGCAAACAGAATTTTCCATTCATTGCGGTGCCAACTGTATTCATTCCTTCAGTTGAATTGACGATTCTGGAAATAAGATTTCTCATCAATGCGGAATCATCACAAACAAGTACTTGTATATCTTCCATATAAAACCCTTTTGATTCCCTTTTTGTTTACAATTTTAAAGAACCTACTCTGAAATAATCTTCTGAATAGGTTCTAATGCGGAATATTTTATATTTTGTCAAAACTATTTTTCATTTTTTTGATAAAGACAAGCCCACTGTGTTTTTAAGAATTCAAATTTTGTATCCATTCCAAACAAACTCTCCGAATGTCCGATAAACAAAAAGGCATTTCTTGCCATAGAATTGTAAAAACGGTCAATGGTTGCTTTTTGGGCAGCTTCATCAAAATAAATCAAAACATTCCGACAAAACACAATGTCAAGATTTCTAACACCACTATCATTGCGCAAATTATGGTAGTCAAAATGAATTGTTTGCATTAATTCTGGCTTTACTTGATAGCCTTTTTCATTTTTTGTAAAAAAACGGTCTAGGTAATTTTGCGGAATTCCCGAAATTCTAGCGGTGGGATAAAATCCTTGCTGACCAACCATCAGTGATTTTAGGGAAATGTCCGAAGCCTTGATGCTAAAGGTGTAGGGAGCTGGCAATTTGTCTTTGAGTAACATTGCTATTGTGTATGGCTCTTCGCCCGTAGAACAACCAGCACTCCAAATAGTTATTCTTGTGTCTCCCGTCCTTTTTTTGTTTTCAATGACATGAGGTACAACATAATTGATTAACGCATCAAAATGAGGCTGATTCCTAAAGAAACGAGTCAAATTCGTTGTAATGCTATCCAAAAATGTCTTAAATTCATTTTGGTCAGAAGTGACGAGTTTATAATACGTATCCAAATCTGGAATTTGTTTTTCTCGCAATCGTTCTTTTAAACGGCTATCCAAAATAGAACGATTAGTTTCGGAAAAAGTAATTCCACTTGAATCATAAATAAGTTTTCGATATTTATCGAATTGCAAATCAGTTAGCAAGTCAGCCATATGTTCTATTATACACCTTGAATCGAAAATTGTAAACCTAAAACCACTTTTTTTTGAAATTCATTTTAAAAGTGTTGCAGGATTCATTGAACGCCCGTTTTTGTAAACTGTAAAATGCAAATGTGGACCTGTACTCATTCCTGTACTACCAACAAGGCCGATTATTGTGTTTGTATTGACATTTTGTCCTTTTGTTACATACAATTTGCTCATGTGCCCATACAAAGTTTGGTATCCCGAATGATGCGAAATTATCACGTAATTTCCATACACATCGCTCCAACCCGCAGTTGTAACCGTTCCTGCTAAAGCGGGGTGAACTTTGTTGCCCGCTGCACAAGCCATATCCATGCCGCCATGAAATGTTCGTTTTGTTGCGTTAAACGGATTTGACCTCCAGCCGTAGGGAGAAGAAATCCAATAACGCACATTTGGAAGCGGATTTATAAACAAATCTCCGTTGATTTCTTGCCGTGTTACCCAATCAAGTTCGGCATCTGGAACAAAAATTGTTGCTCCCGCTACAAGACTTGAATCGCTTTGTAAATTATTTACAAAAGAAATTTTTTCTGCGTCAACATCATATTTTTTTGCGATAGAATCGCTAGTTTCGCCATCGTTTTTTACGGTGTACAAAATACCTGGCATTGATGGAATCTTTAGATATTGCCCAATTTGTAAACTTCTTGAATTTTTTATGTTATTTACACTGATTATTGTGTCTTGCGTTACATTGTAAGCGGCTGCAATATAGCCAATCATATCGCCTTGTTTTACTCGGTATGAAATATAGGAAAGTGCATTATCATCGGGGGCTTCGGCGGACGGCGGAGTTGGAATCGCCTGAACAATTTCGCTTTCTAGCGCGGAGCTGACAACTTCGCTTATGCGTTCAGGAGCTTGCTGCCCTGCAAAACCTCCTTTTCCTATAGAATTATTATGATTTACCATTGCGACTGTTGTGCCGATTACTATCCCCGCTGCACACAACGCTGACAAGGAACACACACTTGCAAATTTAAAATACGACTTCATTTTAATCTTTCTACTGTAACTTATTTCATCGAAAAAAGCAAATTCTTTTGAGCTGTTCATTCAATTTTCCTTATTTTTTTTGTAACCCAATTAAGTAAGTTTCAAACGAAGTCATTCTGCATGCTTCTGGTTTAAATCCCTTTGCGCTCGTAAAAATTTCCCGTAAAGCCTGCAAATCTTTTTGTTGATTTCCGCCCTGAAAAATTTTAACACAAAAATTTCCACCTTGATGCAACATGGTTTGAGCGTACCAAATTGCCATTTTTACAAGAGCATGACTATTTGCGGTGTCAACAATGCGATTCCCCGTTGTCAAAGGAGCGGCATCGCAAACAACAAGGTCATAAGGTCCGTTTTCTGTAACTGATTTTCGAATTTCTTCGCTCAGTAAATCTCCTTGGAAAAACACTAAGTTTTCGCTTTTTACTGATTTTGAAAGAGGGTTCAAATCAACAGAAACAACTTTTCCTTTTTCACCGATGTTTCTAAGTAGCCATGTTGTCCAACTCCCAGGAGCCGAGCCTAAATCTAGTACAACCGAATTTTTTTTGAGCATACCAAATTTTTTGTCAATCTCCTGTAATTTGTAGACGCTACGAGCGGGATAGCCTTCCTTAAAAGCTTTTTGAGACCAAAAATCGGGTTTGCTATACAGATTTTCTCGTTGCGACATACCTTTTTTTCGGCATTTTGGGAATAAAATTTTAGGTCAAATGTTACTAGATAAGCTCCAAATAAAATTACGGTCTATTTTTTATGCAAATGTTTTTTGAAAATATCAAAATTTGCCACTATAAATAAAATGCAAAAAACGCTTACACATAATGCTATTATTATGTATGGTGGAGCTGCGAAAAAAGAAACGCTTTCGTGAATGTCTAACCAGGTAAAAAGCAAAATCGCAAGCAACAAAAAGAATCCCGCTAAAATCCATGTAAAAAGCGGAATAGGCTTTTTGTTTTTTTTAGGTTTTAAAATGTCGCCAACAACATCTTTAAAAAGTGGAATCATTTCGTGCATTTTTCTGTCTTTTACAGTCAGCAGTGTGTTTGAGCTGAGTTTTTCCACTTTTGAAAACAAGCGAATTTGTTCACGGCAATCCTTGCAAAAAAATATATGTAATGAAACTGAAAATGGAATCGGGGCATTTTTATCAAGGGAAAGGTATTTATCAAGATAATAATCGTGATTTATTAACATTTTTGTCCTCCATATAAAAACTTTTGGGCATCTCTAGAAACCCACTGTCGTGTATTTTTAGAGATTCCTTTTTTTAATCAAGTGGCCAAATCTTTTAATTTTAAGCGCAAAATTTTTTTTGCTCTAAAAATATTTGACCGCACCGTGTTTAGCGGTTGCCCTGTAATTACTGCAATTTCGTCATAGTTCATATCGTAAAAAAAATAAAGGTCAATACAAACCGCATAATTCCACGGCAACTCCCGCACAGCTTCTTTTACAGCTTGTTTTGTAACATTTTGCAGATGAATTTCTTCTGGCGTACTCGTTTGTGATGGAAGTTCTATTTCAAGGTCGTCATCGGCGATGGTTTCGTAATCTTTTCCGCGCTTTTTTGTGTTTAGCGCAGTTGTAAATGCGATTCGCAATAACCAAGTGGAAAACTTGCTTTCTCCGCGAAAACTCGAAAGATGCGTGTAAGTTTTTAAAAGCACCTCTTGCGTAAAATCTTCGGCATCTGTTTTGTTATGAAAAAAACTATACCCCAAAGCCCGTACACGTGTAAGGTAAAATTCCATAAGTTTACCAAATGCTTCTTTGTTTCCAGAAAGACATTCCTGTATAAGCTCTTCATCGCGTTTTTTAATGAGAAGATTTTCTGTTTCTAGCGTAGAATCATTCTTCATTTCCGTTGGAATCGTTGAATTCTGGATTTGTTTTGTAAAACAGCAAAAGCATAAGTCCTAAAACGAGTGGCAAAAGTCCGCCTAGTGCCGACCACGAAAGACCATCTAACAAAAAAGACATGATCGAAAGCACCGCTCCCGTTCCGCTTAGGCAAAGTCCAATAAGAAGTGTTAGCGTTTTTGGGTCAATTTTTGTTGGTTCGTATTGAGATTCCCCTTTAAGTATTCTTAATTTAACTTCGCGGTGATGCCAAAGCATGAAAAAAAATATTAAAATGGCAGCAAAACTGATTCCGACAATCGGAATGAGGGAAATTATAACTTGTGCGGCCGCAGAAACTTCTGTTTGCATAAAAACTCCTTTTTCTTCTATATAACATGGAGGGATTCCTTTTTTAAAAAGTTGCAGTTACTCAAGAAAAAGATATTGTTCAAAATAAACAGAGCGAATTTCACCCAAAACGAGTTGCTCATTTATTAGTTTTCTTAAATTATCCTTAATTTGTTGTTCATCGGTGGACAACAATTCTTCTTTTGTGCGCGAAGAAAAATAATCTTGAAAAATAGATTTAATTTTCCGCTCTTTTTGCGATAATTCTTCAAACAAAACCGTATCTCCCGCGGGATAAGTAAACCATGGCGAAACAATTAGGGCTTCCCCCTGAGCTTTTCCCTCTTCTGCGCGTGTAGTGATTCTGAGTTGCCCGACTTGCGTAAATGCGTCAAAAGCCTCCTTATTTCCTTTTGAAGAAAGAAATTTTTCTGGCGGGGGGTCAGCCTTTCGGTAGGTGGGATTTTTTTTGTTCAGCCCGCTTGTATACGCAAAGATTGTTCCTGCAATTATTACAAGCAACAATCCCAAAAGAACCCCCAACAAAAAGCGTGGAAGTGCTTGACTTTGTGTTTTTTTCGTTTTTTGTGCATAATGCCTTTGCACAGCTTCGGGGTAGCGGTCATTGTAGCGCAAAAACCGCCTCCTTTTTGTATGGTAAAAGAAGTGCTTGTGAGCGGCTTCCGTTTGGAATGCGAGCGGTTACATGTATTCCGTCTTCAAGCCATTCTTCTTTTAAAATCGTTCCATTTTTTCGGGCCAATTCGACGAGCGATGTTTGTTCAAGCGGAATTGTGTAGTTTGTAATACTCCCTAATAATTGTTCTGAAATTCGATTTAAGACTATTTCAAAGTTATATTTTGTCTTTGCGCTTACAAAAATCGAATCTGGAAAATCATTTTTTAGCATAGAAACACGAATCGAGTCAGAAAGAATTTTATCCGCCTTGTTTAAAAGAATGATTTTTGGAATGTTTGCCGCTCCAATTTCTTCAAGAACTCTTAAAACTTGCTTAAATTCTTCCATATAATGTTCATCGCTTGCGTCAACAGTTACTAAAAGCAAATTCGCATACATTGTTTCTTCTAGTGTTGACCTAAAAGCCTCAACTAATGTATGGGGAAGATTCGAAATAAATCCAACGGTGTCCGTAAGCAACACAGAAGAACCTTCGGCAAATGAAAGTTTTCGCGTTGTTGGGTCGAGTGTTGCAAAAAGTTTGTCTTCAACCAAAACCTCCGCGCCCGTTAAAGCATTTAAAAGACTCGATTTCCCTGCATTTGTATAGCCAACAAGTGCGCAAGAAGGGTAAGATGTGCGTTCGCGTTGTTTGCGTTGCGTTTGTCGATTTGAAACAACCTGTGCAATTTCTTTTTTTATCTGAATAATTTTTTCTTCGATTCTGCGGCGGTCTAATTCAAGTTGCGTTTCGCCAGAACCTTTTGCCCCGTAATTTCCGCCACGCTGACGAGCCATATCACCATACATATGATTCAGACGGGGCAGTGAATACGTTAATTTTGCCAATTCAATTTGTAAATTTGCTTCTTTAGTTTGCGCTCTTTGGGCAAAAATCCGCAAAATCACTTCATTTCTATCAAAACAAGGAATTTGTGTAAGTTTTTCCCAGTTTCGTTGCTTTGTCGGTTCAAGCTCAAAATCAAAAATAATACAATCGGCTTGAACTTCTTTTGCGTTAGCTGCAATTTCTTCGGCTTTTCCGCTTCCAATTCCGTAAACGGGATGTGGTTCATTGCGCACAAGTGAAATTTTTCCAGCAATTTCCATGCCAAGTGTGTCTATTAAGGCAGAAAGTTCTTCAAGTCCATCTGAATGATTCGGATTTTTCTTTAGCGGTGGCTTTCCGACTAAAAAACATCTAACTTTTTGTTCTTCTTCCTTTTGGATTTCAATCATTTTGTCAGTATGGACGCGCTTTTGTTTAAAATCAAGTGAATTTTGTTTTTTAAAAAGAATTTTACGATTTTTTTTGTGAAAAATGAATCTCCGCGCGGATTATATAGGTGAACGCAAAACACCGCGGCGCCACGGAAAATTGCGCTTGAAATTAGCGTATTGTGAGGATACAAAATGAATTCACTGAATCAAATTATTTTAGAAGGAAATGTAGTTCGTCAGCCAGAAAAAAAAGCTCTTGTTTCTGGGAGTTATGTTTGCACAATGCCAATCGCAGTTAATCGCAAATACAAAGGTTCTGATGGGCAAGCTGCCGAAGAAGTGTCGTACTTTGATATTGAAACATTTGGAACATTAGCAGATGCTTGCTTTAAATGGTGTCCAAAGGGACGTGGAGTGCGTGTCGTTGGGCGATTAAAACAAAATCGTTGGAAAGACGATAGCGGAAAATCTCACAGTAAGGTAAAAATTATTGCCGAACACGTAGAATTTAAGCCTATGTTCAAAAAAGCGGGTGAAAAAAATAATTCTGATGAGCCGCTTAGTGCCGATTTGGGAAAATTGACTCCCACTAAAAAACAAAAATTGGCTATGTTAGCCGAAGTTGCTGCCGCCACTCAACACGAACAGGAGAGTTGCGAAACAGTATTCTAACTTGGATTAACTTGGATTTTTGTTGCCGCAGGTCTGTCTCCTCCTCCCACTTTTGTGGCAACTTTTATCGGGAAGTTCTAAAAGATACCCTAAAAGCTTTCTGTTTTCGAGTTTTCTTAAAATCGCCTTTTAGAACTTCCTTTTTTCTTTGGTATAGCCTTTTTTGCATTTTGTTTTGCTGAGTTATTCGAGGCATTTTTGTACGCTTCAATTTTTTCTGCATCGTAAAAGCCGTCTTTCCAGTTAAATCTGCAAGAATCTTGAGCAATGCTACGAGTTTGTATTAGGTTAAGAACGTCTTTGATTGTACCTTTTGGAACTTTTGTTTTTGTAAAGTCTATGAGTTGGCGTTTCCAGCCCTGAGCTGTGAGGGCTTCTGTTTTGTCTAATAGGCTAAAAGGATTTTCTGGCATTACAAACGAACCATCAGGTGTTGAATTAACCTTAAATTCAATTCCACTTTTGTCAGAAAAATAGGTAAAATCATAATCGCTCGGCAATTTAAATCGCATTCGGAACAAAGTAGGGTAGGCAAAAATTGGAAGCAATATTCGCGCCCGCTCATCTGAAGAAATGAATGTTTTTCCTAGATTTTCTTCTGAGTTTTCATAAGGCATTTGGAATACAAAAATGTTTTGATTTTCAAAAAAGCTGACTGCCCAACGATTAAAAGTGTAAAGAAATGCGCCCGCAATTAAATGCACATTTTTATTTTTTAACATCTGTATATGAGCTAAATTGTTTACAATAAATGTTTTGTAACCATTTTCTATAAGAGTGTATAGTGTTTTTTGTAAATGTTCAGATTTTCCTTCTGGCAAAAATGGGTCAAGCGAAATAATCACCATTTTTTTGCTATATGGAAGTAGCGGTTTTTCTGCCTTATCTTTGTGTAGCAAATCGTATTCAGTTTCGTTGTTTAGCTCAAGGATAAGTCGCACAGGATGCGCAGTTTGTACTGTGTAGGCATCACTAACGGTAGAAACCGCGATATAGCGACCTTCTGGAAAATAAGATAATTCATTTTTTTTAAGTTTAGTTAAATCTAAAACGGGGAGCTGTTCCGCAGCAGGTTGCTTACGAAATTTGCTTAAATCGGGAGGGAGAACTCGTTTGTAATGCTTTGACATTGATTTTGTTTGAAGAAGATAAACGGAATCCCCCCTTGTAAAGCCCAACGGAATGTCTACCCAGCGTTTGCCATGGGAATCAGTTTGCAAAATGCGAATTTTGTGACTTTCCCGCCCAGTATCATCTTTTTTATGTAGGCGAATGCTATCGCCAGGGTCAGGGTCATAAGAACCGCCTGTAATAACCGCCATTTGTATAGTATTTTCTTGAGAATCTTCAGGCGATTTTTTTTGTGTCCGAAGAGCTTCCGCTTCTTCTGAAGCATTTGCCTTTCGTAATTCAGAAATTTTCCCTAGGTAAATGCCCGTTCCACCTGCTTGTTGCGGATTTAGAATTTTTTCTCCTGCACAATTTATGCCATCTTCCTCAGAAGAAAATCCATACCAATAGTCTGTTTTTGCACGGGCAAAATCTGTACTCAAAATGCGCTTTCCCTCTGCAAGAACGCCCTTTTTGTCTGCTTCCCAATGATCCATAACATAGCGGTATGCGGCTGTAACCGCCCCCACGTACTCCGCACTTTTCATTCTTCCTTCTATTTTAAAGCTATCTACTCCTAGCGTCATAAGGTCTGGAACGTAGTCGAGAAGCTGAAGGTCGCACGGAGAAAAATAATATCCTGTTTGTTCTACACCTGGTGTTACCGCTGTGTAAAGTCGCCTACATGCTTGTGTACACGTTCCGCGATTTGCTGATTTTCCACCCAAGTAACTTGAAAAAAGGCACAATCCGCTCTCGCTTACACAAAGTGCTCCGTGAACAAAAATTTCTAATTCCGCTTTTGATTCGGCTTTGATTTTTTTGATTTCTTCTAATCCTAGCTCACGGGCAAGCACTACACGTTTAATTCCTTGCTTGTACAAGAGATTTGCGCCCGCTGTGCTTTCTACATTCATTTGTGTTGAGGCGTGAAGCTCTAAGTTTGGGAAAAATTCTTGGCACATTCTGATTACACCAAAATCTTGCACAATAATACCATCTGGGTGTATTCTGTCTAAATAGGCTAAAAATCTATACAAACGTTCGGTTTCTGATTCTTCGCTTATGGTGTTTACGGTTACATATATTTTTTTCCCTTGCCGATGCACACTTTGTACAGCTGCTTCAAATTGACTCCATGCAAAATTTGAAGACCGAAGTCGCGCATTAAAACTTTTTAAGCCAACATATACGGCATCCGCGCCTTCTCCAATCGCTGCGTCAAGAGCTTCTACGTTCCCAGCAGGTGCTAATAATTCTGTCATACAAAAAAGTATACAGATAAAGTCTGATTAAAACAAGGCATTAAAATAGAAGAAACTTAAAAACTCAGCGTCAAAAAACAAGTTCCAAACAAACATAATGCAAATTTGTGCTTTTTTTTCGTTTCCCTTTGCAAAATTGAGTGTTTAGCAGTATAATATAAGTAGGAAGCAAAATTTTATAAATTTGGTGAGAACATATCTTTCTTATCAAATTGTTACATTCTACATTTTTATGTGGAGGAATTTTAGGATTCCTAAGGAGGACGCTATGAAAAAGATGCTATATCGGCGATTGTGCGTTCTGTTTGCATTTTTGCTGACATTTCTTGGAAGCGCATTTGCTTTTCAAGCTGAAAGTTTTGATTTTACGGGAGCTACTCGAACTGAGTTAGTTAAAATAAAAATTTCTGCTGATGAACAATTTATTGAGCATATAACACCCAGTCGCGAAGCAAAATATTCAATTTTATCTTACGACATTACGGAAAATTCCAATGGTGACAAAATTTTTACCGCAACTGTTGTAGATGAAATTTATAACGTTGCCTTCGATGTACTTTTGTACATAAATAACTCTTATGCAGACATTCGTATAGGTAATAAGCGATTAACATTTTCTTCTATACGGAATTATCGTGTTGTTGCTCAAGATTAGATTTTTTTAATAAACTTCATTAGGCAACTTTTTTGAGATTAAACCCGTTCGGAAACTAGCTGGAAACTGCGTTGCCAAAACAGTTTCAGAATAGGTTACTTTGAAATGCGATGTTTTAAGTCGCGCTATTACAGTGGCTTAAGACTCGTCACTTAGCTCGATAACAAAGTTATCGAACAGGTCTATTGATTAGTTTAGCCGTCTTAGATGTCCGATTTGGGCATTTGGGGCGGGCTAAATTCATTTGACTATATTTTAAGAATTTCGTATATTTCTAGCTATGGCAAAAGGTTCTAAGGGAGCTGCAAAAAGTTCCAATTTGTTTCAAAATTTAATTTCCTCTCTTTTTGGTGGCTCTGACCCCGAAGCTATCAAACGCAAAGCTCTCAAGAATATTGCAAAAGAGCTTTCAAAGACAAAATATCATTTTTACAAAGCGGGTAGCCACGAAGTTGACCCTTCTTTTGCAAAATTTTTTTATGAACTTTACAAGGCAATTTCTCCTGCACAGGTTTTGCTCCAAAATACAACGCCCAATAATATGAAGAAACTTGTTATCAATTCTTCTATGAGCGAAAATCAGCACGAACTTTTGGAAAGTCTTTCGGAAGAATCTATAAGCGAAGCCGCACGAAAAGGTTCTTTAAAAGAGGTAACTCAGCAGGTTAAACAAAATTTGCAGACCTTTACTTCTGGGTTTGATAGCGCAAAGATCACTTCAATAGATGCACTATACACAAAAATGGTGCTTTTTAGCAATTTTTGCCAATATGATTTTTACTTTTTGCTAAGAAAATTTGACAATACTTTAAAAGAGCGCAATTTTAACGGACTACCAAAGTTTCAGGCGATTAATGGTTCTTATATTTCAGAAGAATTAAAGAATTTTATTTCTGTAGCGTGGGCTCTCCCGTTTGATGCTTCATGGGACGACCTTTTTCAGCTTTTGAAAGAAAGAAATGGTTCTGTTGAACCTATTCCGCTGAATGTTTGGAAAAAAATAATTACGCGCTTGCGTGGTTTGCGAGACCGCCGTGTTTTTGAAATGATGATTCAGCTTATTACCGAAAATCCGAATTATTCAGAAATTATCAAGGCGGAGGAACAACATATAATTGACGATTATATCAGTCAAATAAAAAAGCAAGTTGAAGAAACGCTTGTAACTTTAAAGAAAAAACAAACTGCGGGAAAAGTTGAAAATCTGCTTACTCAAATTTTTGGGAGTACCCATATTGATTCCCTTCGGAATTACAACGAATCTATGAGTTCTGTTTTTGCCCGCAAAAATTTTGAAGGCTATTTGTATTGTGAACCTTTAAGTTATCTTAAACAATTCTTGCTTGAGTATACAAAAAAAGAAATGCGTGAATTGTCTGACATTCTTTTAGTTCGTGGTGAATGGGCAACGCAACAACTTGCCGCTCCTATGAGCGAGGCTTATAATCAGTTGCTTGGTATTTCTGAAAAAATTACGACTCTTGACAATAAACTTGCAGAAAATGGCGAATTTGGTGTTAAGCTAAAGACTTTGTTGCCCCGTTCTGATAGGGATAAGGAAGCTAGAAATATAATAAATATGGTTTTAGGCGATGCTAATTATGAAGCAGGAAAAATGCTTTTAACCGCAAGCAAAAACTTTATAACTTATGGGCAGAACTTAAAAATGGGCTTGGAAGACTTTGTAAAAGTTCCCCATAGTAAATTGATTGTAAACTGGAAAGACCTTGACCATTTTGCTGAAGGTAAACTTAAACAGATGTGCATCGATGCGTACAAAAAGATTTATCTGTTTGTTTCGCTTTTACAAAATTTTAAGGTTGAATTAAAGGAAGAGGAAGAGTAGCGACAGGAAAACTCAAAAGTACATTACCCCTGCAATGTGTGAAGAATCTAGCGTTTCTTTTACAGAGAAACTAGATTTTTGTGGTGGGCAACGCCCTGTACACCCTCAAAATGCAGATTTTCAGAAATTCGGCATTTAGGGCTGAATTTTACGCTACTAGACAAATTTATTGTAGTACAGAATCAACGAGTTGTTTTAGCGTGGCATCTTGCGGAATGTTAGACGTTTCAATATCTTTTCTGATTGTGTAAATTCCATTTTGTAAAATAATGACATTTTGTGTTTTTTTAAGGTTCATTTCAGATTGCTCCTGATTTAAGACTGCAACGGCTCTTTTAAGAAGTCCGTTTGAGGATTTCTTAGTCTGCGAAAAAAATGCTCCTGCTTGATTTTGTTTTTCGTCATTCATAGCCGCTAAAAAAATTATCGGCACGTTTTTGTTTTGACTTAGAAAAACCTTGCGCTTTGTCGTGGTTTAGTCGTCATCGGGCAAAAGCGCTTCTAATTCCTCTATGTCCTCATCGTCTGGCGGGAGTTCTTCTAGCTCTTCAAGGGATTCTGTGGGGGTGGAATTGGATTCTTGTTTTTCCGCTTTTGATTCGTTTTCTGATTTAAGATTATATTCAGTTTGCGGATTGAGACTTTCTTTTGATTCTTGGGGAGTTATATTTTCCGCAACATTTTCTTTTGTTTTAGAAGAATCATTAGCAGAATCATTGGCAGAATCGTTTGAAGTATTCTCATTTGTGGAAGTATCATCAGAAGAACCATCATTTGTAAGAGATGTTGCATATACCATAGGTGTCTGCATGCTGAATATGCCGGACAGAGCTACAGCGATACACAGGATTACGATTGTGATATTGGATCGCAGCTGTTTCAAAATGAACCTCCCGATTAATCGATGA
>CALCEK010000187.1 GCA_937900125.1 uncultured Treponema sp.
GATCCTCGGGTCCTGGAGCGCCTTGATGATAACGATAACAAGACCTAAAACAAAGCCCCAGCCTGTAGGAACAATCCAATTCATCAAATTACACCTCAAAATCCATACAAACACGCTGTTTTGCAAAAGGTTTTACTTTTTCGTTTGCCGCTTTTACGTGTTCAGGGTGAACGGCGTAAGCGTTTAGGGCATTTTTGTCCTGCAAAAGCGCGTCTAGCATAAGGTCTGCATTAGAAGTTTCAAGGCAGTCACAATAAACGCGAATGTCATTTAGCCCCGCAATTTTTCCTTTTAGGGCTTCTAGCGATTCTTTTATTTCTGATTTTACCTTGATTTTTTGTTCATCAGAAAGTTCATCTTTTAATTGCCACAAAATAACGTGTCTAACCATAAATCCCCCATTTTTTTGTTACGTGCGACTATTTTATCATAACTTGAATTTTATTGCAAAATGCCGATAATAGATATATGGCATTTTTTCCACTATTTGTAAATTTTAAAGACAAAGAAGTTTTAATTGTCGGAAGCGGCGGAACGGCTTTTAGAAGTGCAAAAACGCTTTTACCATACGAAGCTTCAATTCTTGTGGCAGGAGCTTCATTTTCAGATTCTTTTAAGGAACTTATAAACTCAAATTCAGAGCGTTGCACTTTTTTGGAAATGGAAATTTCAGAAAATTCAGTTCAGGAAATTTTGAATGACCCTTCCATCAAGCCATGTCTTGTAGTGGCTGCCACAGAAAATCCCGACTTAAACAAACAAATTCACGATTTTTATTCTGACCGCCATATTTTAGTTGCAGACGTAACAAATCGTAGCAAATGCGACTTTTTGTTTCCAACGGTAATTCGGCGCGGAGACGTTGTTTGTGGAATTTCTTCTAGTGGAAAAAGTCCGCTCGTTTCTGAATTTTTGCGCAATTTAATAGAAAGCATTTTCCCCGAAGCCATTAGCGACATAAACGACCACATGGACGAAATTTATCAAGCTTTAAAACAAGCAAGCACAAGTCCAGAAAAACGCAACGAAACGCTAAACCGCATTTTTTCTCGCCTCATAGAAGACGAAAATCAAACCCCCGATTACGAAATTGATGCAATGATTGGCGAAGCAGAAATGATGTAAGCGTTCCGCTAAGCGTTTCGCTAAGCTTTCCGTGCAAACCGCATTTACTTTTACGAAGACGGATTTGGATTAGGCTCACCCGCACTTTTTTAGGGAAGAGCCAGTTATAATATAGAGAACTAATGAGTAACAAATAGGAATAAAAGTATGAGTGAAGAAAATTCAAATTTTAGACCAAAATCTGTAATGGAGTTTTTAGATGAAAATCATAAATTTATTATTCCGTCATACCAGCGAGGTTATCGCTGGAGTAATAAAGAAGTAACAGACTTATTAGAAGATATTTATAATTTTTCAAAAACATCTCGAGCAAATGATAAGGATTATTATTTACAACCAGTAGTTGTACAGAAAAAAGATGATGAATGGATTGTGCTTGATGGTCAACAAAGGCTAACAACAATGCTGATACTTCTTAATTATTTAAAAACCCAAACTAGTAATGATAGAATAAAAGAGAAGCCTTTGTATGAAATTCATTATGAAACTCGAGAAAAAAATGGTGGTGTAGATTTTATAAATCCTCACTGTGAAGAAGATATTGATAGTTTTTATATTGCTTTGGCTAATAAAAATATAAGAGATTGGTTTAATAAGAATAATGCTAATCCTGACAAGTTTAACTCAGTTCTTTTTTATGATGATGACAAAACCGTTAAATTTATTTGGTATGTTGTAGAAAATGATGAGGACTTGGAATCTATTAAGATTTTTAATAACCTGAATAAAGGAAAAATTAGACTTACAAATTCCGAACTTATTAAAGCTTTATTTATTCTTGATTCTGAAAGACGAGCAAATAATCCTAATGGTAAATCCCAGAAATATAATGAAGTTCAAGCTTTCAATACAGATGAGCTGGTTTATCAATGGAATGAAATAGAAAATACATTACAAGATGATAATTTTTGGCTTTTTTCAGAGAAATTGCGAACAAATCTTGACACAATCCCGCATGGCAACGGGTGGCAACGCCTTGAGAATCATGTTTATGGGAGTGCGTAAAAAACTCCAAAGAATTGTAGAATGTTTCCTGCAAGCGAAAATAAATGGAAGATGCTGTGTGTCCACTTAAATCGGTTTACCGCAAAAAAGAAAAATCCAACTATGTGAGAAATTGCTCCTGCTAAGAGGAATACTTTACTTACCTTTCCAACTTGAGCGGCAAATGGGTAAACCGTAAAAATAAATGTTCCCACCAAGCCCAAAATTATGTAGCTCAAAACTGAAAATGACCTAAGACGCTCGCCTAAACTTGCGTAAAGGGCAATCAGAAGCGCGCACAAAACCCAAATTATGCACAAAAATAAAATCGTGTAATCTTGTGGAACTTTTGTAAGAATAAACGGCGTGTACGTTCCCGCAATCAAAAGATAAATTGCGCAATGGTCAAGAATAGAAAAAATTTTTCTTGCGCCATAGGGAGTTATCGCGTGGTAAAGCGTAGACATCATATACATTACAAAAAGCGATGCGCCAAAAATAGCGTATCCCGCAACAACCGCCCCGCGTCCGCTTGGAGCGTAAACAATCGCCCGCAAAATCAAAAGCACAATTGCGGCAACGCTTAAGCCCGCGCCAATTCCGTGACTTACTGCATTAAAAATGTCTTCGCCAATGCTAAACTGCCTAGGTTGCCGTGCGTTGTATGCAAGTCGCGCATTTATTTTTTGCGCTTTCAGTTGTTTCTTTTGTTCCTTTTCGGCGGATTTTGATTTTTGCCGAGCTGGATTTGAGGCATATTCTATTTTGATTTCGTGGATTTTTTCTTTAGCTTGAATTTTTACCGCTTTGATTGCCGAGCGTTTTTTTGCCGCAAGTGATTTGCGCGTTATCTTTTTAGAAATATCAGCCATAATGACTCCTTTGTTTTGTATATTATGACAGATTTTAATTTTTTGTCAACAATCCACGTTTATAAACGACACCATCTGATAATTTTTCCGCGCCCTTTTGCCTATCGCTCAAAAATGACGGCGGCAAAAATTGCGATTTTATTTCCCCATAATTTCTTGTATCGTAACAGAGGGGGCGGTGTTTTCGTAGAGTGCGCCGTACATACAGGCTGCCGCAGTGATTTTTCTTCCGTATTCGCGCGTTTCTTCAAAAGGAAAAATTTCCAAGAAAATGTCGGAGGGAAGTCCGTTTTGCCCGAATTGTTTTTTTGAATCCCCTAGCCAAGTGCGCACTCTGCCAATTCCACCGTTGTAAGCAAAACACGCATTTATTATTGAGCCGTCAAGCCGCCCAATCAATTCAGCAAGATAAAATGAACCCATCGCAATATTTTGTTCGGCGTTTGTCAAATCGTAATCGCTGAGTTTTAATTTTTTTGCCACATCGCTTGCGGTTGCATTCATAAGTTGCGTAAGCCCAGACGCTCCAACCGCACTTTTTATTTGCGAATCAAAAAAACTTTCGCTTCGGATTAGAGCGTAAAAAACTTTTTCGTTAAGCTGATTTTTTTTTGTCGCATCAGTAACAAGCGTTTTGTATGCGCAAGGGAACAAAAGTTCTGCTGCGCTTGATGTGTAAGATTCGCGGAAGCCACTTTTTTTTGCCATGATTCTTAGACTCTTTGGGTAATAGGAAAAATCAGTTTCGGCACACAAAAAAAGATAGCTGCTCAAATTTGTGGTACATTCAAAACTGATGTGTGGCTCAAAAAACAAAAACTCATTGTAGATTTTTTCTGGGAGCGAAAAATCAACGTAGCCCTGCAAAAGCCGTTCCGCTTCTGCGTCAACAGAATCCGAAGAATAATGCGGAAGATGTTTAAACAATAAAAGTTCAAGCGATTCTTTTGAATTTGCGATTCCCAGTTTTGCCGCCGACATAAAATGATAATAAAGGTCAGTTCCACTGTTCATCGCCTGATGATAAAACTCAATTGTTTCTTGAACAGGATTTGCATTTTGCGGAACAAAAATTCCTTCTTCAAGCAAACGCGCGGCGGTGTAACAAAATCGCGCAGAAGCTTCGGCACTTGCATAATTGTAAATTAGTTTTGCTGTTTTGTAATACAAAGCCCAATTTTTTTCGCGCAACAATTGAACAGAAAATCGTTCAAAAAAATCGTCAAAATAATGTTTGTCGTGCAAAAGCTCGCGGTGTTCTTGCAAAATAAAAAAAGCTCTTTCGCTGTTAATTTGAGCTGCGCAAGAAATGTAGTACCAAAGTGCATTGTCCGAAAGAGAAAAAGAATCCGAAGCCAAAAAAGCTTTTTTGTAAAAAGATAGGGCTTCCTCCGCTTTTTTTTGTCGCTCCAAAATTCTTGCCTTGTAAAAAGATGAGTAAAATTCAGTTTGCTTATTTTTACTTTGTTCAAGGCGATTCAAATATTCTTCTGAAAATTGATTTTGCGCCGAAGAATACAAAAGCGTTTTTCCAATATCGCTCATAACTTGCGGAAAATTTGATGCGGTGTTTGCACTTAGATTTTTGACATTCCGCAATGCCACTTCATAATCGCGCAAATAAACATTTCTTCGCACATTGAGGAGCGCGGTGTATTCGTCATCAAAATTGCTTGTTGAAAAAAATGCCGAATGTTCTGCGCTGTATTGCCTAGATGTACACCAAGTTATGTACGCTTCTTTAAACGCAGAAGAATTTGTTTGGTAAAGTGCCTGACAGTATAATCGGCACAAGGTGTTATTGCTAGAAGTTAAGTCAATCGATTTTAAAATGTTAAGAATGTCCTTAAATTTTCCAAGACTAAATAATTCTTTGCAAAGTAAAATCTCTGATTCTTCATCATCAAATTTATTTTGTAGTTCGCGCAAAATGGATTCTTTTTTTTCAGAATTAGATTCAAGCGCGTAAAGATTTTCTAAGGAACGGCGGGCTTGAAGTGAAAAACTATTTTTGCTTGCAACAGAAAAAAAATCTTTTGCCTTTTGAAAATCTTCATTTTTTAGAGCGAGCAAGCCCTTGTAATAAAACGCATCCTGCCCGTATTTTTTTTCAAGTTCCGATTGCGAATTTTGCTTTACGCTACAGCTGCAAGCAATCAGCGAAAAAATCCAAATTGAAAAAAGCGCAACTTTTATGTTTCCAAAAAAATTATTCTGCTGGGATTTCAATTATGCGTCCTGCCTGAATGTAATCAGGATTTGCTATATGATTGTATTCTGCAAGTGCTTTGTATCGCCACGGATTTTTGTAGTAGGCATTTGCAATATCCCAAAGAGTGTCGCCCCAAACAATTTTGTAGCGAATAACTTCTGGCTCTTTTTGCGCACGAACTGGTTGTTCTGGAACAAGCGTTGACGGCGTGTGGGCTACAACAATTTTGTCCTCTTGAGCTTTTGGGGCATCGGGCAAACTGGTATCTGGCGGAGGAAGTTCAATGTCGTTTTCGTTAAGCGCATTTTGTGTCTCAGAAGAATTTTGCGTAACAAGGATTTCGTTTTTGCCTAAAATATTTAATCTTGACGGAATTACAAAAAGCACCATAAGCGCAGCGAGTACACAAATGACCGCGCAAACTACGCAAATAACAACTGGGGCTAAAGTATGACTTTTTTTCTCTTCTTCGTAAGATTCTTGTTTTTCATTTTGCGCGGAATTTCCGTTTAGCGTTTCGGCATCGTACAAATCTGCAAACATACTGCTTTGCGGAGAATAAGATTCCGTATCGGTAAACGCAGGCGAATCGTCAAAATCAGGAAATTCAAAAGTGGAGTAAAAATCGCTTTCCGATTCATCTTGCGAGTTTTCGTCGGGGAGGTCAAAATCAAAACTGTCATTTGAAAAAGCGTCTTTGTTTTGTGAAAAATCTTCCGTGCCAGAGTCGGTTTTTTCTTTGCTAGAAAAAGAAAAATCTGGCACATCAAAGGACAAATCATCTTGTTCAAAATTGGGCAAAGCGTCCAAAGAAAAATCCTCTTCTCTGCTCGTGTCATTTTCTGCTTCAGAAAAATTTTCTGTAAACGGCTCATCGGCATTTTCGCTTGGCTCTTCTAAAACTGGCTCGTCGTTCATTAGCTCGGAAATGTCTGGCAAATCAAATTGCGGCTCTTCTTGAACTTCCGTTTTTTCTGCGCCAGCTGTGCCTGCGGCATTGTCGTCTAATTCTTCAAAAATGGGGAATTGTTCATCGGTATCAGAAAACTCATCGCTTGCGTCAAAAAACTCGTTGGTTACGTCAATGCTGTCGTCTTGAATTGGGTTTTCATTTTCTTCTGATTCTGATTCAAATTCTTCTGCTTCAGTTTCATTTGAATCTTCTTCTATTATTTCTGATGCTTCAAAAGATTCCTCTTCTTTAGGCGCGGGATTTTCTTCTAAGGTTTCTGTTTCTTTTTCTACACCGAGTTCCGCGCTGCTTTCTGTAAAATTTTCGCTTGGCGTTTCCGTAGGAAAATCGGTGTCAAAAGATTCGTCAAAATCTTCTGTGGAAGAAACTTCCTCTGGTTCAGAAGAAACTTCTTGGGCTGTAATAATATCATCCGTTCCGTCTTCGATATGCGTAGAATCTGTTTCAACGCCTTCCGCCGAATCATCTTCCATAATTTGGCTAACATCGGGAAGCGAAAAATTGTCCTCGTTCTGCGCGTCCTGTTCTTCAAAAATCGGAAACTCCTCGTCAGACAAAAAATCATCGGTGGCATCGGTAAAATTGTCCGCGCTTGCCTCCTCGTTTTCTTCGTCGGCAAAAATGTCTTCTGGCAAATCGGGGAGTTTTACATCGGCAAACATTTGCGTAAGTTCGGCAGGCGGATTTTCCGCAAAAAAATCATCGGATTCCTCGGCAAAGTTCGCGGGCTGCTCGGTTTGAGTTTCTTCATCGGCAAAAATGTCGCCAATCGGCTCTAGCGGTGGCAAAATCCCCGAAGTTTCATTTATGCTGTCAAAGGAAAAATCGTCATCGCTAGGCGGCGGGGCTACAAAATCGGAATGTGAACTTTCAACCGTAAAATTTGCGGGTTCTTGCCGCTCTTCTTCGCTGCGAGAAATCAGCGTAACCTGTTTTGCGCTAGAAGTGCCAGTTTCGGGGTCATTTACTTCTGCGTGAAGTTCTCCCGCATCGTCAAGATTTAAATCTAATTTTAAACTAGGCTCGCCGTTTGGATGAGGGTTTAAGTTTATTTCAAGGCTATCAACATATTCTGCGTCTTGCATGGAATCGGTTTCGGAGCGGTACAAATCAATTTGCACAGTTGTTTGATTGTCCTGAACGGTGGTAAGCTCTAGCGTTGTTTTTTCAGAGCTTCCTTCTTTCATTACAGGGTAAAAACTTCCGTCTGCAAGTTTAATTCCGATTGATTTCATGCAATGCCTCGTTTTAAAATTCTTCAATTTTATATCGGCAAATTCTACTTGAAATTTAAATAAAAAGCTAGGGAAACGCTAACAAATCCTCGGAAAACAGTTTGTGTGCTTTTGCGGGGGACGCTGACAGTGCGCGGGGAACGCTGACAGTGCGGCGGGGAACGCTGACAGTGGGCGGGGAATGCTGACAGTGGGCGGGAAATGCTGACAGTGCGGCGGGAAATGCTAAGGAGCTGTTAAAAAACACCCATTACTTTTGTGGTCTCACGATGTAATTCCATTGCCCTAATATTTCGCATGGAGTTATATTTAATGCAGCCAATTCGTCGTCTGTTATTTTGTGTCCTGTTT
>CALCEK010000188.1 GCA_937900125.1 uncultured Treponema sp.
GGTTCAAAAACGAAACCATCACCTCTGGCTTGTTCAGTTCGCTTATGCTCGTAAAACTGCGGATGTCGCTGAACAAAATTGCAATCGCACGCTTTTCGCCAACGGCGGCTTTGTCTCCGCTCGTGTCCGCCTGAGTTACAAGGTCGTCGATGATTTGCTCTGGAACAAATCTGCTGAACGCGCGACGGATGTTTTTCTCAAAGAACATTTTTCGCTTTACGATGACCGCTTTTTCAAAGAGAACGCCCGCGTTTTTTGCGCAATAGTTGAATAACGCTGTTTTTTCCGCCGTCACATTGCCTTCGCTCACGATATGCACCGTGCCGAATTGAGTGCCGTCCGCAGAGGCAAGCACTGCGTTTTCGTAGCTGGAAAGTTGCACATCTTTTGAATAGAAACGGCTCAAGTCGATTTTTGACTCCAGTTTTTTGGGAACGAGCTTCGCAATGTTGAAGTCGGGCTGTACCCGCTCAAAATCTGCGCCACACACACCCAAAAAATCCGCCGCCTCTTTTTCGTCCATCGTGCTTGCGCTCATGTAATAGCCGTGAACGCCATCGTTTTCAAGCAAATAGAACGCACAGGCAGGAACTTCGCAAAACTCTGAAACGAGCGAAAGGAAAGACTGTGCCAAATTTTCTAACGACTCAATGTGATTGGTCATCGAGATAAGTTCTGAAAGCACGGCATTTCGCACCGAATCATCTTTTAGAACGCAGAGCGCATTAGTGAACAAATACGACTCGTCCATATTTTTTTTGGCTTGCTGAACGGCAAGTCGGTCAATTTTTTGTGCGGGAATTTGTGCCAATTCGTCAACGCTCAAAGCCACAGTCTTTTGGTCAATTCTGACAAACGAATCCGCGCCGCTCATCTTGGCAAATTCTTCGTCAAACGGGAGCGGACTTGTAGCGTACATTCCAATCGCAAGATTTTTAAAGCACGGAATTGAGCGAACAAGGCGCACCACCTCAAAACTGCGAGGGTCATTCAATTCGGCATTCAGCAAAAACAAATCGGGAATAACATCGAACAACGTCTTTACCGCTTCCTTTCCGTCTTTCACGAACTGCACAGAAAAATCATTTCCGTCAAGCGTGGTGGCAAACAGTTTTTGCATCGTGGCGGATGTTTCAAGAACGAGTATTTTTTTATTCATGTGTCATCTCCTGTTGTAGCAAGTCATTTATGGTGGTGACGAGCGCACCGCGCTTAAACGCACTCTTTGTGATGAATGCGCTTGCTCCGAGCGACTTGAATTCCTCCGCAACTTTAGGCGTGGTATCCGCAGAAACAACCACGGCAGGAACTTCCTTGTAGTTTTCAAGGTGGCGAAGATTGTCAAGCAGGATAAGTCCGTTCATACGAGGCATATCCTTGTCTAAAAGAACAAGGTCATACTGCTTTGCCTTGAGTTTTTCCATGCCGTCAATTCCGTCTACAGCCGTGTCCACAGAGTAGCCCGCACCCGAAAGAATAGAAGTCTCAATCTGCCGCGTTGTTTCCGAATCGTCCACCACGAGAATGCGGAACACTCGCTTGCGGGTCGCCGCCTCGTATTTTTTGATGTCGTAGCCACGAAGCGACTTGAATTTCTTTAGTATGTCGGGAACATGGAGAATCGGCACGATGTCATAATGCTCGTCAAAAACAATGCCCTGCAAAATCGAAAAATTTTTTAGCGCGGGCGGAAGCGGCTTGACCACGAGAGACACATACTGCTCCACTTCGTCCACGATAATTCCGAGCCGTTGTTCCATATATTCAGCGATGAGAATGGAATCCGCATCTTGATGCCGCACGGATTTTTGCTCGGCGAAGAGCGAAGAAAGTGAAAAGCACGGAATGAGTTGCCCGTCGAGCTTGATGTAGCTTTGGTTTTGCAGCGTGATGTACTCACTCTTTTTGCGGTAAATCAAATCCACGATGTGTTGGGATGGCATAAGATATTTGTCGCCGTTGGAGAACACAAAAAGCCCCTGCAATGTAGAAAGCGAGAGTGGGAAGCGCAGAATAAATGCCGTGCCTTTGCCTTTTTCGCTTTCGATTTTGATGTTGCCCTTGATTTTCTCGACATTCGTCCACACCACATCAAGCCCCACGCCACGCCCTGAAATTTCGGACACTTTGTCGCGCGTAGAAAATCCCGACATGAACAAAAACTGCGTAAGCTCGCGCTCGTTCATATCTTTGATTTCTTTTGCCCGCTCTGCGTAGAGTTTAGTCGCCTTTTCGCGGATTTTTTCGTAGTCAATGCCACGCCCGTCATCACGAATCGTAAGCTCAATGTGCTTGGTGTCGCGCACACAAGTGATGGAAATCGTACCCTGCTCTTCTTTTCCCATAGCAGTGCGCTCTTCGGGAGACTCAATGCCGTGGTCAAGCGCGTTTCTAACAAGGTGCATGAGAATGTCGTTCAACTGCTCCAAAATCACCTTGTCAATCGCAATGTCTGTTTCTGGGATAACGCACTTCACATTCTTTTTGAGTTCAATCGCTTCCATTGCAATCGTTGCCTCAAACGGCCGCAACACGATGCTGATTGGAAGCATACGCAAGTCAAAGACCTGTTCCTGCACGGAAAAAATCGAAGTTTCAAGCGCGAAGATGTCAGACTCAAACTGCTTTCGGATTTTGGAAAGCTCGTGATTTTCCATCGTCTCTTCAATTCTGCGCAATTCGTCAAGCTGATGCTTTAGCCTAAATTCGCGCGTAATCATCGTGTCGAACGCACTGATGATTTCGTTCACGCGGGAAAGTTTTACTCGGATTGACTGAATGCCAGAAATCTGCTCGTCACCCTCTTCCTCATCTTCCGCAGCCTCGCTTTTTTCTTTGGCGATTTCTTTTGCAATCGCATCGATGTCAATCAGTTCACCCGCCGCAAGTTTGTCGCACGACTGCAAGTAAAGCGCAATGTCGAACGAGTCAGAGCCTGTCCGCTTGATTTTCGCGATGCAATCGGCGATTTTGTCAGCCACAAAGAACACGAGCCGCACGAGTCGGTCGGTGTTTTTGACCGTGCCGTCTTTTACGCTCTTGTAAATGTCCTCAACAGCATGGGAAAGTTTTTCGATTGTGCCGAATCCCATCATTCGTGAGTTGCCTTTTATTGTGTGCAAGTCGCGGAGCAACCGAGTGAGCGTTTCCGTGTCATCGGGAGTGGCTTTAAGCGCAACGACATCGCGGCGCACACTTTCGAGCAACTCCATTGATTCTGAAAGAAAACTCTCTGTTACATCTGCAGAAATTTTTGCCATTCACTTCTCCATTTTTTTGTGGAAATAAAACACATTTCCATCCACCAGTTTTTCCAAGCCATTAGGCATAAGCGAGTTGTCAATCTGCGCAATTTCGCTCATGCTCACGAACAAATAGCCACCGTCCATAAGGCATTTTTCCGTTATCGTGCGCAAAATCCGTGCGCGAAGTTCGGGCGCAAAGTAAATGAACACATTGCGCAAAAAGACGATATTCTGTCCTCGCGGAAGCCGAGCTTCCATGAGCGGAGAGTCCAGTTCGGCAAGATTCAAGCAACGCGTGGAAATCATTGCCCTCGTCTGCTCATCGAACAAAATGTAGCCGTCGTTCTGAATAAAAGGAGTAATCAAATGCTGAAAACTCACTCCGTCCGTATGCCTAAGCGATGCACTACGGAATCTTCCCCGCTGGCAGTGGGCAAGCACATTAGTATTTATGTCGCTCGCCGTAATTTCCGCCTTCATAAAGCACGAACGAGCCAAAATTGCAAGCGAATAGGCTTCCTCGCCGTAGGAGCAAGCCGCACTCCACATTTTTATCGGTTTTGCGCCAAAACTCGCCTGCCACAGCGGAAACAGTTTGTTCTTAACGAATTCAAATTGCCGCGCCTCACGAAAAAAATAAGTTTCGTTCACGGTGCTTTCGTTGACCAACTCCATAAACGCATCGCTTTCTGTCAAAAGCCGCGCAACATACTTTTTGTATGAAATATCGAGCGCAGTAAGTTGTTTTTCCACATACAGTTTTATGCCGTCTCTGTGGCTTGCTCGCGGAATAATTCCAGTCCGACTCGTTATTATCTCAAGCAGCTCATTGAATTCTGCCTGCGAGAGCGTCATTTTACTCCCCCAGAAAATGCGCTGATTGCAAAGAATTTGCGCAAAAGCATATCAGGCGAAATCAAGAGTTGCTTGCGACCATCCTCGCTGAACGAAATCGCGCATACACCGACTTCTTCCATACGCTTGCTGATTCCTGCGGGCAAAAGCCGAAGAGATGCCGAATCAAGAATCTTTCCCGAAACAGAACCGTTTACCGAAAGGGCAAGCCGCCTTGAAGCAGGGAATGCCGTCTCCGTAAAGTTCACGATTTTGTCGCGGACATCGGAGGCAAAGTCTTTTTCATTCAGCACAAGCACCACGCAAAAATCTTCGTGCGATTTGCAGTCAAAAGTATCTTCGAGCAACTCGCCTATGTGCAAGTGTGGAAGTGTTTCACGGTCAAACACGACCCGCTTAGAGTCTTTCTGAATGTTCAAATATACGCCAGACACAACATACTGACTCTGAATCAGAAAATCCGTGTTGCTGTAGGCGATGCTCGTAAAATGCTTATTCACTGCCCAAATCTTTCCTTATCAAAACTTCAAAGGCATTCGCATTGAGCGCGGGAATTTCGTTCTCGCCACTACCTAGCGTTCCTAAGAAAAATCCGTCCTCGTTGCTGTTCGGAATCAAATTCAACTCAGAATCCTCTATTTCGGTAAAAAAGAGAATGTCCGAAATGTGGAGCGAAAGCTGGTCATCGTCCCGCTTTAAGATGAGGAAAAGAGGCTCTGCTGGTGGCTTTGCGTCCGTGCTTTCGATGACGGCAAGCGGATTTATCACGGTGTATGGGTCGCCACGCCTGTTAATCACACCCTCGATGTAAGAAGGCATGAACGGCAACTTGTAGACCGTAACATCGCGGATAATCTCATGCACATCGTCATTTTTGACCGCGTATTTTTTGCCCGAAATCGAAAACACAAGCCAGCGGGTTACGTCTTTTTCTGCTGTTTTCGACACAGCCTCGTTTTTTTTCGCTTCTCCAATTTCCTTGATGATGTCCTCGTTCATCTACGCCCCCTGAGATTCTTTTGATTTGGGGGAATCGTTTGCTTCATCGCTCACAGTTTTGTTTAAGTCCTCGGCAATTGATTTTAGAGTCTGCGAGGTATTGGAGATATTCTCGGTTGCCACCGTGAAGTTGTCCACGCCCGCCGCAATCTGCTTTAAGGTGATTAAAATCTGCTCGCTTGCCACCGCTTGCTGCTGAATAATCGTGGTGATGTCGCCCGCACTCTCCGCCGTCGCTTCGCTTGCGTTTTTAATGCTCTCAAATCGCTCGGAAAGCGCATTCGCCCCGCTCACACCCTCGTTGATTTTTTCGGTGCTACTCTCGCTCGCAAGCACAAGGCTATCGGAACTTTGCTGAATCTCGTTTATGCGCTCCTTGATTTCCTTTGTACCGTCAATAATTCCGTCTGCAAGGCGGCGGATTTCGGTCGCGACGATGTGGAAGTTTTTTCCCGCCTCGCCCGCGCTGCTTGCTTCAAGTTCGGCATTGAACGCGATGATTTTCGCTTGGTCGGCGACGCTGTTGATGAGCGTTACGATGTCCCAGATGTTTTCGATTTTTTCGCCTAACGCTTTAATTCCGTCAATCGTGTCGGTGTTCGCTTCCGCAATTTCGTGGAGTTTTTGCACATTCGCTTCAAGATAAGTTACTCCGTCAGAAACATCCGCGCTCGTTTTCTTTGCCACCGCAGACACATCCTTGATTTTTGTAGAAATGTTCTCGGAAAGTGCGTTGTTGTCGGTCATTGTGGCGACGATTTCTTTGACCGCTGCACTTTGGTCTTGGCTTGTTGCCGCATTTTCTTTTGAGGCGACTACAAGATTTTGCACTTCGCTTATAAGTTGTGCGCCGACTTTCGCTTCTTTTGCGTTTGTCTTACCCTGCAAATACGCATTGAGCGCAACGCAGCACAGAATCAAGAATACACTAACGATGATAATAATGTTAAACCAAATTTGTATTTGTCCATTAAAATCAGAAACGAGTCCCTCCATCACAACGAACCAAGGACTAGTAGCAAGTTTACGCACACTGTAGAAGTGTCCCTTGTTGATAAAGCCGTGCTGCTTACCGTCAAGGAGGGTGGTTGCATTGTATACGCGAGTATTCAATTCAACTCCGTCAAAGAAAGACTTTTTCATAATAGCACTTTCATCCTCGTGCGTTAGGAACAAGCCCTGCTCATTTACAATGTACAGTTTTGTGTTCGGAGAAACAGAAATTTTTCCTAAAATATCTGTCAGTGTGCTAAGCGGAATATCACAGCCGACAACACCGATAAGCTGGTTGCGGTTATCGTAAACGGCACGCGAAAACGAAATACACATAGAACCAAAGCGTGCGTTTACGTATGGCTCGCCTGCGTACATCTGTCCCTGCGCTGCTACCGCGCCTGTAAACCAAGGGCGTGTTACTTGCGTCCAGCCAGCGGGAGCCTTCCAATCATCGCTCATGCACAGATAACCACCTTCGGGAAGTGGCGTTGCAGTTGAAAAATAAATGGCGGCGCATTGTGGATACTGAACACCCATGCTTTTTACGATTCCTAAAATCTCGCTTTGCGAAGGGCTCGTTGTCCTAATGTTCTCCACTAGCGAGTTAAGCGCGAGTGCGGGCGGCTCAAATGCCATGCGCACCTCGTATTCCACCTTTTCGCCCTGATTTTCAACAAAATTCGTTGAACTCGTTGTGATAAGCTTGCTGATGATAATCGAGAATGAACTACAGATATATAGTGCCAAGAGCGCAAGCGGAGCGACAATCAGCACAATCTGCTTGAACGAAAGCCGAGCCATTTTTTCCTTCGATTTCTTCCCCATGGTAGAAACTCCTTTCTTCTATTGAATGTACAGTCTTTTTTCAAAGGTTTATAAAAATTGTAAAACATCGAGTGCAAATAAAGTGCAAATCTAAGGGGCGATTTTTGAAGGAATTTGGGGAATTTTTGAAAAAAATTTGGAAAAACAAAAAAAACGACTCAGTTTGCACGTATTGATGTCAATTATGTGGCCCATGGCAAGATCGGTCTTTTTCGCACGTTTTTAGAGCGAACCGTCTTGCTCGTCGAGAAAACGAAGTCGATGAAGATGTTCTGCTTCTCAAGGAACGTCTCCTTCGAGTAGTTCAAAATGTTGTTCAGAATCAGGT
>CALCEK010000189.1 GCA_937900125.1 uncultured Treponema sp.
CTGGAGTTCAGACGTGTGCTCTTCCGATCTTTGGTCCTATCATACTCATATCATTTTTAAAAACATTTCAACTGTTGTTCTTCCTAATAAAGTGCATTTACATGAGGAAATTTTAACGTGGTGGCTATCCAAGAAGACCGCAGCTCAATTTTTCCAATCAAAACTTTTTTAATTTGCCAATATGCAGACCAACAAACAACAACAGACAATAAAACCGTTGAAGCCGCAGACGCAGCATTATTGCGCAATGGCTATACTTGTTTTTTCCCAATTTGCGGAGGACGCAATAGTTGAACTTCTCAATTGTCCACAACTGGCACACCCGCAAATAAAATATGATTTGGTTTCCGTGCAGGATATGCTAAAAAGGAACAAGAAGAAAATCCGCAAACTAAAACCAAACGCCGCAGACGATATGGAGGACTTCGTTTGTTCTATCGTTGATGAGTGCGACCCAATCTTAGACTATACCCGAAAAAACATAATGATTGAAATTTCCCCATTTGTCAAGTTCGATTTATTGCAAGCAGCAATCACTCTGTCTCTGGTTGATGCTTTTTTACAATGCTCCATTCTGGTAAATCAAATGATTAATTGCCGCACGTCCGACTTCATAGAAATGCGAAGAAGGATAAATTTGGTGGAAAAGCACCTCGGCGGGTATCAACTAAACGAAGACCAAAAAATAAATCTGACAGCATCTACCATAGCAGTTAATAACTTGATAGCAAAAATAATAAAAACAATAAAAGACAGTTTATAAAAATATAATGTACTTTTGCATTGATTCAAATTAAAACCTATGATTTTTTTACAAATTTTTAACAAGTGAAGATTATAAGCATAGAAGCATTAAAATATCGTCAATAGCGCAGGGTTTGCAGATGGCGATAAATAATACGATAATACGATAATACGAGATAAAAATGACTAAATTTACAAAAGAGACCGCGGTTGAATATCAGCGGCGGTCGGCAAAAAAGAGGAAAGAAAACAGAGAGCGCCGAGCGATAATTCGCGAGATGCTTTACGAGGAGTTGAACAAACCTGCGTCGTCTGGCAGTTCCGATACGTTGGGCCTTCACTTTGTCAGAAAAGCACTACAAGGAGCGATTGACAATGTAAAGTTAGAAGACCTTGAAAGAATACAGCGGATTTTGGGAGAAAACAATATAAATTTGAACATAACAAAGGACGACCCCGCCGAAAAACTTTCTGAGTTGTTGGGATCAAGTTATGATAAAATTTGATTTACTGGATTATTGGAGAATAAACGGTTCGGAGTTCTTAACAGAGCGACCGCAACTTGTAGAGGCGGCGACCGTTGTCGATAAGTGGATACACAACGGCAAAGAGGGGGACGTCCTCAATATCTCAATGCCGCCACGTTTTGGGAAGTCGTATCTTGCGTCGGTGGTTTCCGTGTGGTTGCTTTTGAAGTCGCCAAATCTTAGGATTTTGCGAGCATCATATTCGGCAGATTTGGCAGAATCGTTCGGTATTCGTGTGAGAATGGAATACGAAAAGATGTGCGAGAAACTGGGGCTTTTATCCCCTGTTAAAGGGACGCGGGCGCGGTGGACAATTGGCGAGCGCGCCCAACCGAGTCACAGCGCGGTGGGAATTTCGGGTTCCGTTACTGGTTTCGGTTTCGATTTTGCGATAATAGACGACACGGCAAAAAATATGGTAGAGGCTTTGTCTAAAGCCCACAAAAAAAATTTATTATCGTTCAAAGAAAGCGTATTACAGGGGCGGCTGGAGGGACAGCGCAAAATCTTGAATATCGGTACGAGGTGGGCAGTTGATGATTGGTTTTCCCTGTTTCCAAATGCGGAGTCTTATGTATTGCCCGCGATGAGAGACGGGGCGAGCGTTTGCGAGGCGTGGAAGTCAACGGCACAATTGGAGCGCGAACGCCGTTCTATGTCGGACGCAGTGTGGCAGGCGCAATTTATGCAACGACCGACCGACCAGGGCTTTATTCGTGTGTTTGAGGACTGGCAATTCCAAATAATAAAATATGAAGAGTGTCGGTTTGTGTGCTTTTTTACCGTTACTGACCCAAGCAAGGGGCGGGGCGGCGATTACTTCGTCACTTTGCTTTGCGGTGTGACAATAGAAAATAAAATTGTAGTCATAGACAGCTTTATCCGAAAATTTGCCCAGACTTCAGAATTTTACGAATATATTAAAAATGTCTCTGAGGTTTTGCCGAGTTGTACACATTATATAGAAAATAACGGTGTGGGGTCAGATATAATCCACGATATTAATAGGACAATAGATTTAATCGGATTCCCGTCAAAAGCGGATAAATACGCACGAATTTTTGCGAATGCCGACAAAATAAAGGATGTGAGATTTTGCGACACGTGCGACAACCTAAATTTTATATTGTCTGAGTTGAGTGTTTTTCCCAGTGGGGCGCACGATGACGTCCCCGATTGCGTGAATTTTGCCGTTAAAGCAGCGGCGGGCGAGTTCTAAAACCAGTCCTGCAAAAATAAAAAAATATACTTTTTTCGGTTTTGATGCTTTTACGCACATGTTTTTTATCTGTGTCGTGAAGTTAAAAAAATGTTATTTTTTGGCGGGAGCAGGCAAATGTCCCGAAAATTGTTACAGATTTGTTACAGATGTGTTACACGTAATAAAGTGAATGTCAACGAGTTGCAAGAACTGCAAAAATAGCCCCAAAAAATGTGTTACACGTAATTTGTTTATAATCAGCATTTTGCGCAAAATGTAACAGTGTAACAGTTTTTTTTATACTAAAACTCTTTTTTGTTTTTCATTCTGTTTTTTTGTCGATGAAAAAGTATAGTAAAGCGATTTAAAAAAAGTTTTTTAAAAAAAATCTGTTTTTTTGTTACACAAGGGTTTTTTTCTCTCTAAATACTTAGTATATAGAGAAATAGAGTGTAACAAATTTGTAACAAATCTGTAACAAAAAAAAAAAAAGTGTTACACCAAACTTTTGCGAAAAAAAATATATCTTTGCGCTGGCATTTTACTAACTTATGACAACAGAAATAAAAACACGGATAACGGCGGCGGCGGCAGCGAACGGTTGCTCCGTTTACTTCGGTTTTATATCCGAGATAGCGAAAGCAATGGACAACGATATAAAAAAGGGAGTATTAAAATATCCCGCATTATTTGTCGTGAATGATATAACAATTGAGGCGCATAAAATATCAGCTTTTTGTTTGTTGGTTGCAAGCAGGGATGCAGATGGTTATGACCTCTATAAAAACGCGGTTGGTATTATTGATTTTGTCGGTGGGGATAGCACGGCTACAAGATTCAATATCATAGGGGACGCGAGTTTGGCTTTCACTCGAACTTTTAAGACGGTAAACTTGCAACCACTGACAACGGAAAAACTAAAGGGAATAGAGTTTGAACTTGTTTTTTATTGTTGATATATGAGCACGAGCTTATTAAAAAGTGGGGATTTTTACGGTTTTTTGTCACTTGACACCGATATCACATTGGTTGATTTGTGGCTTGATGAAAACGAGGAGTTTGTTTTCCGTATGCACTTTGACGCGGGATTTTCCGACCTTGTCTATTCCACAACACCGCCGCCGAAAGTGCAGGAATTTATCGGGGGTTTTTTCCCGCTTTTCCGCAGGGTTCTGTTTTTTGAATACCAAAAACAGAAAAACGCATTAACGGCAGGAACACTTGCAGGGGAAACCGCGCCGAGTGTCGGTGGAGTTGGTTTGAACTTTAAAGCACATATTTTGAAAATCGGGAACGATGGTGCGACAACTTGCAACAAGTACGTCTCCGAGTTCGACTTTGGCGCGTTGAACGTTAAATTTATTCCATTCCAAACTTCAACAATTTTCGGGATATGAAGATATTAAAACATTATAACAATTTGGATATAATTGGAACAGCACCAAGAACCGCTGCTGACACTGTTATTGAAGAAATCGGGAAAAAATCAGAGGTGAACGAGTCCCGCCCTTATCGGAATTTCGCGAATTATGCAAAATTTTTAATTTGGCAGGACGTAGAGGCGATTTTGTCAAACATTGATATTTTCTGTATTAAAAAGGGAGGGGATTCGCTGGCTTTATCATTGATGCAGAACGCGCAGTTTTTATTTTCAAAATTGAGTTCAAACGGGTTTTTATATGCATCATTAGATAATGGCTTTTTGTTTTTTGATGAAGTTAGAAAATCAAAAACAGATTTTATAATTTACGATTATACCTACCAAAGAAACAAAATAACGAGGGACGCGAGCGCAGTCCAAATACTTTCTTTTATTGACGATTTGGAGAATGCAGAAAACACGTTGATAAATCAGGCTGAAGCGAGCGATATTTTCACACCGAAAGAATTGGTCGTCAGCGGCTCAAACCGTGAAAAATCAATATCGGACAAATTCCGACAATTGTTCGGGATAAAAAGAGGGCAGCAGAAAACCGCATTTTTAGAGATCCCTCTCGAGCATCATTCTATCGGGCGGTATGATTATAAAATTAATGATAAAATAAAATTCCAGTTTCAAAAACTATGCAAATTATATATGTTTCCCGAAGACTTGTTCTTTGCCTCTACAACATTTAATAACAAGTCAGAGAGCAGGCTCCAATTGTGCTATAATTATGCTGGGTATTTTTACGGAATACTACAACAAATAATAAACTCAATTATCACACCATACTCTTCGCGGGATTTTGAAATCTCGTTTTACAATGTTAAAGAGTGGGAGGAGGCGACGCTAAAAAGAATAATGGCAAAGCGAGAAGAAATTGAGTTTTTATTATCGTTGAAAGAGGCTGGTTTTGATGTGGAAGAACAAATTAACAACAAAATAAAGGAGATATAAAGAAATGAAAAATTATTATCTGTATAACGATATAGCAGAAACATGTTTCGGCGATGTTTGTTGCGCCGAGGACTTTGTTAAGCTGCTTGATGAAGCCCCGAACGATGAAATAACAATTTATATAAATTGTTTCGGTGGGGAAGTGGCAGCAGCATTTTCAATGCTGGCAGCGATGGAACGTCACACGGGTAAAATAAAAACCGTTGTGGATGGAGTAGCAGCAAGTTGTGCAAGTTGGCTGGCCCTTTCCGGCGATGAATGCGAAATATCAGAAAACGGGGAGTTCTATATCCACTCAGCACAATCAAGCGTTTGCGGGAATTGCTATGATATGGAAAGGGAGGCTGAGAATTTGCGCTCCTACGATGAGAGGATAAGGACGATTTATTCAAAAAAAGCACGTGCTGAAGCAAATGATTTTGAAGGTATGATGCGAACTGGGACGTTGTTAACAGCGCAAGAAGTCGCGACAATTTGGAACGTTGCGACAATTCCGCAAAAAAAAATCGTGACAAATAAAACCAAGTATAAAGAAATTGAGATAAAATGCAAAAAGAGACCCGAAACGACCGAAATTGATGACCCAGATTTTATAATTTAATACACAAAAAAAAACAAATGAAAGCGAACAGAAGAAAAATGAAAGATGTGCGGGATTTTCTAACAGAGAGAAAAGCCCAAGCTCTTGACAAACTTGCAAAAAAGTCAGAAAACAAGTTGACGGAAGCCGCCGCCGCAAAATTGCAGGAACTGGTGGCCGTCCTTGACGAACAAATCGCCAAACTCGACTCCGTGGAGGAAACGGTAGAAAATGAGGAAATCCTTGACGCAATCAACGGAATTTTTAGAAACTTTAATCAGTTGATGATGGAACAGAATGAAGCCGTCAGCAACAAAATTGCAGCACTTCAAACGATTGTAAACCGACAAAAGACCGTTAAAAAAGGAAAATCAAAAATGAATGTACTACGGGAGAAAATGGAAAAGGGAGTCGCCAAAAATTACGTTGATTTAACGGCGTTCACACCCGAAGCCGATGTTGATTATGTCCCGACCGCCCGCCCCGTCCGTGGTTTGTTGCAGGGGTTCAACATCAGCGAAACGTCGCGCCAGTCAGTAAAGGTGCGCCGATTTGAGAACTTTTCTGCAACGTTTGCGGCGGTAGCCCCGCACAATCAGAAACCGCTTGTGGAATTTACAGGGGCGCAGTCTATCGTAAACATGACAAAATTGGCAGGTATCATTACTGGCGTGGCCGATGAGGATATTTGGGAGGACGGGAAGCTGGAAGAAACAATCGAGCAGGAAGCCCTCGCGATGTTGGCTCAGGCAGAAAATAAAGCCGCTTACACGTTGTTAACGGGCAACGTTGGAACTTTCACAAATCCATACGGTGTCCAATTGTCTAATACAGACCTAAGAACTCAAGTTCTTGCAGTCATTGAGTGGATTAAGGCACAAACAAAGGATGTTCCGACCGAAATTGCAGTCGCTATGCACCCCGCGCAATGGGCATTGCTTGATGATTTGAGGAACAGCAACGGAACGCCAATCAGTTCGGAAATTGTCAATAACAATTGCATCAGAATCGAAGACGGCAACGTTGCTC
>CALCEK010000190.1 GCA_937900125.1 uncultured Treponema sp.
GTACTAAGTGGGCGAACGCTGGCAGTGCGCGAAAATCGCTAACAGTGGCGACCGTCAACTTTGCCCGTCATTCTGAGCGGGCATTGCTCGCGAAGAATCTATGTATCTTTTCACAAAAAGACAATTTGTAGGCAAAAGCAATGCTTGGTAACGGCAACGTCCGCGCATCCTTTGCAAAACTCACACACTTACGCCACTCCTACAAAATGCGAAGCCGTTGAGTGCTAAGGCCTTAACTTGACAGTCTTGTTTTTGCCCTATACTATAGAATAAACTTTTATAAAAATTATGGGGAAGTTAAAATGCTAGAAAAAATCACGGGAACTTTTAGCGACATTATCCGTACATTGAGCGGAAAATCAAAAATCACCGAAAAGAATATAGAAGAAACTGTTGAACAAATAAAATTGGCTCTTTTAGAGGCGGACGTAAACTTGCGAGTTGTGCGTCGTTTTGTAAACAGTACCATTGAAGAGGCAAAAGGAGAAAAAGTCCTAAAAGCCGTAGACCCAGGTCAGCAATTTGTAAAAATCATTTATGACAAAATTGTTGCTCTTCTTGGGGACAAAAAAACTGACCTTGCACTAAAAGGTCCAGACACGCAAAGCGTCATTTTGCTTTTGGGACTTCAAGGGGCGGGAAAAACGACTGCCGCTCACAAACTTGCTTTTCGGCTAAAAAAGGATGGGCGCAGACCGCTTCTTGTGGCGTGCGACCTTATTCGACCTGCGGCTATTGAACAACTTTGTGTTTTGGGGCAAAAAATCGATGTTCCCGTTTACAAGGAAGATGGCGCAAAAGATGCCGTAAAAGTTTCCAAAAACGCAATTGATTACGCAAAGAAAAACGGTTTTGACACAATAATTGTTGATACGGCAGGACGACTTCAAATCGACGAAGATATGATGAAAGAATTGGTTGACATAAAAAAGGCGGTTAATCCCGTTGAAACAATTCTTGTTGCCGATTCTATGACGGGTCAGAACGCGGTTGAAATTGCAAAAAGTTTTGATGAGCAGTTGACTTTAACGGGCGTTATTTTGACAAAATTCGATTCCGACGCGCGTGGAGGAGCTGCCCTTTCTTTAAAAAGTATTACAAACAAACCCATTTTGTTTATCGGAACGGGCGAAAAAACAGAAGATTTTGAACCATTCCACCCAGAGCGAATTGCAAGCCGCATTCTTGGTATGGGCGATGTCGTTTCGCTTGTAGAAAAAGCACAAGAAACCGTTAGCGCAGAAGAAGCGTTAAAAATGCAAGAAAAAATGATGCGCAACGAGTTTACTTTGCAAGATATGCTAGACCAATTGCAATCTGTAAAAAAAATGGGGTCTTTGCAGCAGATTTTTGATATGATGCCAGGACTCGCGGGGCAAATTTCGGAAGACCAAATTGACAAGGCGGGTCTTAAGCGGCAAGAAGCAATAATTCAAAGTATGACAAAAAAAGAACGGCAAAATCACCTTATAATTGGTCCTTCTAGGCGCAAACGAATTGCAAAAGGCAGCGGAACTAGCGTTCAAGAAGTCAACAAATTGATTAAACAGTTTGAAAAAACAAAACTCACAATGAAAAAACTCACCAGAAATCGCGGGGCGCAGGCAAAACTTATGCAGCAAATGGGCGCAAGCGGAATGGATATGTCCGCGCTAGGAAATATGCAACTTCCAAAAGGTTTTAAAATGCCCAAAGGCTTTAAGTTTTAATTTTTTCTTTTTTAAATTGGGTTTGGCGTGGGGCGAATTTTGTTAAACACCGCTTTTTATATTTACCTAAAAAACTGCTAAAAAAAAACAATTCCCCCTTTTTCACGCCCCACGCCACATTGAACGATAGGCAGCACTATCCGCCGTCATGTTAAACCTAGGGCGTTGCCATGCGCACTAGGCGTTGTCTGCGAAACTGTTCGCAAAATTCTTTTCGCCACAAATAAAACCACTTATGCGAAAAAAAAAGCCACTTACGCATTTTATTTTTTTTAGGGAAGAAATTTTTGCTAAAGTTTAAAAAACGTAAGTTTTTGGGGGTACAAAATGAAAAAAAACACAAAGACACATTTTTGGCATGGAATGACAGCCCTTGCCTTAGGTCTTACGGTTTTAGGCGGTGGCATTTATGTTGCTACAGGAATGCTTGAAGCAAGAATAAACTTTATGTTAGGAACAACTTCTTCAAAAGTTGTAAATGTAGAAGCTTCTGAAGCAGAAAATAATCTTTACTTTGAATCTGATTTTAAAACTCCAGAAGAATTAATCAGCTATCGGGAAAATCTTAATGCAGAAATTGTAGCGGATGGGGCGGTGCTTTTAAAAAATGAAAATGAAAGTTTACCGCTAAAAAAAGGAAGTCGCGTTACAATGTTTGGCATTGGCGGAGTAAGCCCAGTTTATTCTGGAGCGGCGGGAGGCGGTGTTATCAAAACAACTGACCAAATTGTTCCCGTTACAAAAGTTTTTGAAGAAAAAGGATTTTCTGTAAATCCAACCGTTCACGACTGGTATGTTTCAACTGGAATTCCTGCTTCTTGCGTTGTGCCTGTTGTAAGCTACGACGGAACCACTTCCCTAAAAGGTCCTTGGGAAAACAAAAGTCGCGAATATGCAACCCGCAAAGCTGGCGTTACAGAGGCAGACGCTTCTGCGGCATTTTCTCAGTGGACGCAAAGTTACGCTTCTTATTCAGATGCCGCGATTGTGTGGCTTTGCCGCTACGAGGGGGAAGGCGCGGATGTTCCAGATGACAGCCTTTCTTTAACGGCAGAAGAAAACGCTTTAATTGCAGAAGCAAAAAGTCATTTTTCAAATGTCGTTGTAATTGTAAATGGTTCGGCTGCGATTGAACTTGACAGTTTAGCTCGCGACCCAAAAATTTCAAGCATAATTTGGGTAAGCGAATTAGGAACGCACGGCTCTTACGGTTTAGCCGACATTTTAACAGGCGCAGTTAGCCCTTCAGGGCATTTACCCGATACCTTTAGCGCAAGCACAAAATCATCTCCCGCGTATCAAAATAGTGGCGCGTTCTTTTTTGCAAACGCCCAAAGTGCAGGTTTAGATTATTTTGGAAGCACGTATCTTATTCAGGCGGAAGGAATTTATTTGGGATACAAATATTACGAAACCCGCTATGAAGATTCCGTTTTGAATCAGGGGAATGCAAAAAGCAAAGTTGGAACTTTTGCTTCAAAAGGGGACTGGAATTATGGTGAAGAAGTTTCTTATCCTTTTGGATTTGGGCTTTCCTATTCTTCTTTTGAACAAACCCTTGAAAATGTAGAAGTTGACATTCATTCAAAAACAATTCGCGCGGTAGTTTCCGTTTTGAACACTGGTTCTGTGAGCGCAAAAGATGTTGTGCAAATATACGCGCAATCGCCTTACACCAATTATGATAAAGAAAACAAAATTGAAAAATCTGCGGTGCAACTTTTGGGTTTTGAAAAAACAAAATTGTTAGCCCCAGGAGAATCAGAAAAAATCACAATTTCAATGGATATGAAATATCTTGCAAGTTACGACCGCCTAAACGCAAAAACTTACATTCTTGATTCGGGCGATTATTACTTTGCTCTTGGAAACGGCTCTCATCAAGCGGTTAACAATATTCTTTCTGCAAAAGGATTTTCTGTTTCTGACGGAATGGATTCTGAAGGAAATGCAAAACTCGTTTATAAGTGGACAAATGACGAATTTGACGCAAAAAGTTTTGCCTATGGAAGCACGGGCGTAAAAATCACCAACCAATTTGAAGAAGCCGACTACAATTATTGGGCTAAAGACACTGTAACATATCTTTCTCGTTCTGATTGGAGCGGCACTTGGCCAATTTCATATCAGGGGCTTTCTGCAACAGAAGAAATGCTTCCTTATCTTTCTTCTGAGCAATACACAAAAGGCTCTAGCGATACAAAAGATATTGTTTCTGGTTCTACACAAACTTCCTATTCGCTTATAACGCTCAAAGGCGTAGATTACAATGACCCACTTTGGGACGAGCTTTTGAATCAGGTTTCCGCAGAAGAATTGTGCGCCCTTATTACAGATGCTTGTGAACATACAACACCCGTAAAAAGCGTTCAGTATCAAGGTTCAAAAGATAAAGATGGTCCAATCGGCTACGATGCTACTTTTAATCCCGACAAAACAAAACCCTATCACATTGACGATAGCGCAAGCGATTATGTAAAAAAATATAATTTCGCTTCATTGTGTACAGAACCAACTATGGCGGCAACCTTTAACAAAAAATTAGCCGAAAAACGTGGCGAGTTAAATGGCGAAGATGGCTTATGGTCAGGCTTTACAGTTTTGTGGGCACCAGGGGCAAACTTGCATCGCACTCCATATTCAGGGCGAAACTATGAATATTTTAGCGAAGATTCTATGCTCACAAATAATATGGCGAGCATAATTTCAAAGGCAACGCAAAAGAAAGGCGCGATTTCTGCTCCAAAACATTTTGCAGGAAACGACCAAGAAACAAACCGAAACGGCGTTGCAACTTTCTATTCTGAACAGGCATTCCGCGAAGCGCAATTACGCGCATTTGAAGGAGCTTTAAGTGCCGATGAGGGCGGAGCATTAAGCACAATGACTTCCTTCAGCAGAATCGGAGTAAAACAGGCAGCTTATTCAGAATCCCTTTTAACTTCTGTTTTGCGCGATGAATGGGGCTTTAAAGGCTACACAATTACAGATTTTGCCTTTAACAATTTAATGTATCCCTATGCTTCTCTTACCGCTGGAACAGACGCTTTTGACAATATGATTAGCGATTTTTCTGCGATAAATGCAAAAGCTCTTAGCCAAGATGCAAAATTGTTTAACGCTGCCCGCACCGCCGCTCACCGAATTTTGTACGTTTACGCAAACAGCAATGTTATGAACGGTGTTTCTGCAAACAGCAAAGTTGTTACCGTCATTCCTTGGTGGAAGGCAGTGATTATTGCATTTACAATTTGTTTTGCAGTTTTGACTCTTGTAAGTTGCGTAAGACTTTTCTTCTTGATGAAAAACACTGAAGAATCTTCTGGGGCAAACACCATAGGCTTTGCAATTTCGCTTTGTTCGGTTTTGCTTACAGTTATTTCTCTTGTTTCTTATTTTGTACTTTCCCGCGATGGCGAAAAATCACCTGCCATTGTTTACACACTTTCTGTCATTGCAATTTTGCTACAGTTATGCGTTGTGTTTGTGCAAAAAGTTTTCCCGCCGCTTAGAAAAATTAACTCTAGCTCCGTTTTAGCCACATTCTTTACGGTTTTCGCCTTTATTCAAATGATGTTAGGCAGAATTGAATGGCTTGGCGGTCTTGCCGCTCACAATGCAAGCCTTGCGCCAATGCACTTATCGTTTACGGTAACGGTTATTTTGTTTGTGCTTACAAGCATTGTTTCTATAGTAGCTGCATTCTTCCCGCAACGCTCCGAAGAATAAAAATCTAGTGTTGACTTTAAATGCCAGACTTTTACAGTTTGGCATTTTTTCCTTTGGCTCTGTTCGCACACATTAATG
>CALCEK010000191.1 GCA_937900125.1 uncultured Treponema sp.
CGGCTAACTGGGGACACGGCTAAGAGTGTGTGGGGAACGCTAACTGGGGCGCGGGCGTGGCAACGCTAACTGGGGCAAACAACGCTGACAGGGGCGCGGGGGCGGTTTGCGTAAAAAATATAAATTGTGCGTTCCGAAGAATCTATGTTTTCTTGGCAGGAGAAACGTTTTGTATGCGGTAGATTTTTCCCCGTGACGCAAAGAATTTGTAGATGTTTCGCTATGCTCAACATGACACGCTGCCCCCGCGCCCCCACTTTGCAAACCGCGCAAATTCTTAGACAAACAGCCCGCCCGCTTTGCAAACAGAATGCGCACTTGCGCAAACAGTCCGCGCCACGCTGCCCCGCGCCCCCCTCTTTGCCTCCCGCGCCAATTCTTCCGCAAAGCTCCGCCCCCGCTTACGCATCAGCCGCACTCTTTCCGCAAACAGTCCGCCCCAACCGCCAATCAGCCCGCGCAACCAGTGAATCAACTACAGAATTTAAGCCGCAAATTCCACAATAGCAACTTCTGTTAGGGCTTCTTTGAGCTTTTCTATAATTTTTTCAATTTTTGTAACGATTTTTCCCGAATACGAAACTTCCCCGCACTGTGAGCATTTGTGACACGGAACATTTTTAATTATAATAAAATGCCCATCAATATCTGCCATATAATTGGAAAAAGATTCGCTCATGATACCTTCGCAATAAAAACATTTCATTGGGCTGTCTCCTTCTTAGTCTTAAAATCGTCATTCCATTGTGTCTTGTCAGGCTCATAAGCGGTCACAAGCCAAAGTTTATCATCAGCCATTCCAACGACTGTATGCAAAACGCGACCGTTTTTTGTTCTTCCGAGTATAAGACAACTTGAAAATGGTTTGTCATTTGGATATTCTTTTATAATTTCCCCGTTCATAACAACTTCTTTTATCTCAGAATAAGAAATATGCCTTTGCTGAAATCTTAGCAGCATATGGTGGGTGACTTCGATATTATCATCCACTCATAAAAAGCGAATTTTCTGAATATCCATATTTTTAAGTATATCACAGATTTTGTTTTTGTAACAACATAAGTTTTATTTTCCTATAGTGGAAAATCTATTTTTATGTAATTTAATCATTTGCGGACGAGAATTGGGTAGGGCGTCGGGCGATTTTGTTAAACACCATATTTTGTAGGCAAAACCGCGCCCCCAAAAAATTGCAAAACTCGCTAGCCCCTTCCCACGCCCGCCGCCACATCCACGTTTCCCGCAAACATCGCGCTCCCTAAGCCATCCGCCCCGTCACTTCTGCAAACCAACCGCCCCGCCCGCAAACAAAAAAAGCCTCCCGCTAGGGAGGCATTTTACGCTACGAGTGTTCGCTAACAGATTAGAAGAACATTGTTACAGAAACAGGAACTGCTAACACGTTTTTGGTTGTGTTTGTGCTAGACACTGATGTAATTGTTACGACATCGCGGAGACCAATGTCAAATGTGCCGTTTGAGTATGGTTTTTCAAGGAATACTGAACCGCCCAGATTTTGTTCTGTTTCTCCTGCTGTCCATGTTTGTGTGGAGATGTCATATTTTGCAGTAAAGCCTACGCCCCAAGAGCCGATTACTTCTGCAATTTTTACGCCACCAGAAACACCTGCATAAAGCCACATTTTAGAAGCCTCATCTGTAGTACCGCCCATTTGACCAAATTTACCACGAAGGTGAGCCATATAAGAAATAGCGTCTGCATTACCACTTAAACCTGCTGCAATGTCTGCAAATTCCGTGCGAGTCCAAGAAGCCTCTGTATAACTATATCGACCTTCATTATCAACAAGTGGGATTTTTACGCCAATTTGGATAAGGTTGTTTTCAATGGCATTGATGTTTGCACCAACTTCGATTGTACCAAAATTATGGTCATCATCTGTAATTGCCCCACTTCCTAGGTAAACAACTTTTAGCAAAGCCGCTCCAATGTCATAGCCTACACCCGCCTGAACGCTCGCAAGGTAGTTTTTGAAGTCAAGCCCAGTCGTTCCATTAGCATCAAAGGCTGCTCCAACAAAAAGTTTACCGTCTAATGCACTTGGTCTATAGAAAAGTCCAAGTCCAGCTTTGCCCCAAAGACCAAAACGATCCATTATGTCGCTTTCTCCAGCAACCTGACCTGCGTCAACATTGCCCCAATCGCCAATCCAACCACGAAGGTCATCAATTTCAAATCCACCAACGCGCAAGGTTAAATCTTTGTTCAAAAAGCGCACATAGCCTTGTGCATTTGTAGCAGCACAACCCGCATCAAGATAAATCTCGCCACCAATAGTATCTTCATCATTTTTCAGGTGTACATAAAGTCGCTGTGTACCTGTAGTTCCGCCTCCCCACCATGGAGTTCCAACGGTTGTAAGAGAAACATCATCGCTACCGCTGGTGCTAGTAACTTTAAGCACATCCGTTCCCAATCGACCCCAAGTTCCAAAGGTAATTTCAGCAGAAGCAGTCAAAGCCGCTCCAGCTACCATCGGCTCTGTAATTTGTTGTAA
>CALCEK010000192.1 GCA_937900125.1 uncultured Treponema sp.
TCATTTTGTTGTTTTTCAATTTCAATTTTCAATTCCAATTCAGTTTTTGAAAATTCGCTCGCTCGTTCGCATTTCAATTTTCATTTTGTTGTTTTGTTGTTTTTCATTTTCGGTTTTTACTTTTTCATTTTCCAATTCAGTTTTTCTCGTTTTTCCGTTTTTGGGTTTTTATTTTCCGTTTCGTTTCTCGCAATTTTCTTTTGCATTTTCAAAACGCACTTCGTGGTTTTGTTTGTCGGTGGAGTTTTTATTTCTCGTGGAGCGAAAAAAAGCGGTGGTTTCCCACCGCTTTCACTCGCTATTCTAGTTTCATTGTACTGTGTGCATTTGCAATCTGTCTCAGTTGTTGCAGGCTCTCTCGTAAAAAGCCTATCTCAAAAGTTTCTACAAAAAGTTTAAAGGTTTCGTAACACTCTAAAAAAGTTGCATAATCGGCTAGTGGCTCGTTCCATTTCTGCAAAAGGTCAGTCGAGGTTTTTATCTCGTTGTGCATTAGCCATGCTAGCTGATACGCGTACTCGCCGTGGCTTGTTCTGTGGTTTGGTGTGTCGCGTTCGTACAGCATTTTTGCCAAGCAATCAATATGTTTGCACAAGCACACAAGTTTCTTCGTGTTTGGTTGCTTGTAATCCCAAGCAGTTCCACATTTGTTTACGAGTGGGCAATTTTCCGCATTAAAGCACGGCAATTGCCCGTCAATCATCTTTTCATTTTTCATTCTGCACTCTCCGCTTCTAAAAATGTTTGCATTGAGCAAATTGCTTTGTCAATCGTTTTTCGCAATCCAATTTCAAACATTCCGCACAAGTCTTCGGCAAAGCACGCTTTCCCGTTGCTCAAAAAAACACGCTCCGTCAGTTCAATTTCGCCAAGTTGCAAAGTCATTCGCAACGGCTCACCGCTTTTGAATCGCTGATTGAGTTGGTTAATTTCGGCAAGTTTGTTGCAAGCCGTCACAATCTCACATGCTTGTGAGTGCAAATCGTCAATCACTCTCTGTTTCATGGTTACACCTCGTTTATCGTTTATCGTTTGTTCTGTGTGCCAACGGCACAGTTTAATTTTCGTGGAAAAACGGCAAAAAGTAAAATGAAAGTTTTGCAACATTGTATTGTGTTTTTTGCAACAAACAACAAAACGAGCTTGTTTTGTTCGTGTCGGTGGGAAATAATTAGTGGAGTTTTTTAAAATCGGCTCGCAAAAAAAAGAGCGTTTCGCCGAAAAAGTGTGTGCAAAGTATAATTTTATCAGCGAAAAAGTGTCAACCGCTTTTCATTTTGTTTTTCATCGTTCATCTGTTTCAATTGGTCGGTCGGTAAGTTGCAAAAATCGCAACGGAAAAAATCCGCAGAAAAAACACGGCAAACAATTTTCAATTTTCATTCGTTGTTTTGTTTTTCATTTTGGCGGCAAGTTAGCAAAGTTATAATTTTTCGGCGAAGAAAAAGGCGGAAAAAGCAAGAACAAACAACGGCGAACAACGGCGAACGAAAAGCCGTGCAATTTTCAAAACACAGTCGGCTTATTGGCAAATGAACGGAAAAGGAACAAATCCCGAAGCGTTCGTATCGCCCAACACCCACTAAAGCAATTCTCGAACGCTCCATTTACGGAAAAGCAGGCTTTTTTTCCCTATTAGCAAGCAGTAAAAATCGGCTCATAGAAGCACGAGAAGGGCATTTTTAGAGCATTTTAGGCACATCGGTAGCAATTTACTCTATCGGCTAGGTTTTGCACCGCCCACTGTCTTTTAGCATAGTTTTGTTAGTGGCATTTTATGGGTACTATAGGGCTTAGCCCTCAAATCAGCGGAAGCGGTACGGACAAAATACGGCAATCACCGCCATTATTAGGCACAACCCACCCACGGCAAAAAATCCACACACTTTTTAGGCACAACCCGCCCGAAGGGCGGATACAATCGGCTCAACTGTCTACAAAAGTATACACCGCCAAAATAGGCACAACTCGCCCGTTCAGCCGTATAGTGTATAAAAAAGTAGACACAATCCGCCGTGTTTCATGTGAAACACTACGCAAAAACTACGCTACTACTACACAAACAAAGCAAAAAAGCATTTTTTGTTTCATTTGGGTTTTTCTCTCTTTAGCCTTGTTTGTGGGAGTGTTCCGCGTGTTCACTTCGCAAGCGTTCGCAAGCATTGGGGCATTGGGGCATAGGTCGCTAAACGCTCCCTCGCCCCTCGCCCCTCGCTTGCTACGCTTGCTACGCTCACACGCTCCACACACCCACAAACAAGGCATCGTGGGCATTGGTTAGAAAAAAAAATCGCTTTCGCTCTTTTTTTCTTCCCTCGCCCACTCTCTGTCTTTGTAGCATTTTTTTTGCTTTTTCTTTTTTGCTTTGTTTGTTTCGTATCCGCTCCGTTTTTTCTTCGTGTTTCACATGAAACACGGCGGATTGTGTCTACTTTTTTATACACTATACG
>CALCEK010000193.1 GCA_937900125.1 uncultured Treponema sp.
CTGTCCGCGAGGTAGAGCTTGTGCGCGTTGTAGATCACGTTCCGGCAGCCGTATTCCCTCACCACTGGGAATACCGAGCCCGTCCGGTCAGTCAGCTGCGCGGGCGTCTGGCAGGCGCACTTGCCAGCGCTCTGCCGGATCACACACTGATCCGACACCATGACCGGGAGCCGGCCGTAGACGATCATCTCCGTGTCCAGAGGCTTCGCCATGTCCCGGATCTGGCTCAGCCGTAGCTCGAAGGAGGACGTGGCGGACAGGAAGCCCGCTTCCCGCAGGAAGATTTCCGCTTGTTTCAACTGTGATTATGACGGTGATTCCTGCGATTGCTTCTGGCGTACAAGAAATTATTTTGTGTACCCCCCCAAAAATTCACCCGAATGACAGCGCAGAAAACACGCGGGCTTTTGCGGACAAAAAAATTCTTGCGGCAGCTTACATTTGCGGTGTTTCCAGAATTTTTGCTTGTGGCGGCGCACAGTCAATTGCAGCAATGGCTTTTGGAACAGAATCAATTCCAAAGGTTGATGTGATTGTAGGCCCTGGAAATAAATTTGTTGCAGAAGCAAAACGTCTTGTTTACGGTACAGTTGGAATTGATATGGTTGCAGGTCCAACGGAAGTTTTTATAATTGCCGATTCTTCTGCGAATCCAGAATGGGTTGCGGCAGACCTTTTAGCTCAAGCGGAACACGATGTTGTTGCTTCTCCGATTCTTGCCACTCCCGATAAACAACTTGCGCAAAAAGTTTCAGAGGAAATTCAAAAGCAGTTACAAGTCCTTCCAACGCGCCCTATCGCCGAACAAAGCATTTTAAATTGCGGAAGAATTATCATAACAGAATCGCTTGAGCAGGCAGCGGAATTTGCAAATCGTAAAGCCCCAGAGCATTTGGAACTTGCTATTTCTGATTCGGAGCTTTGCGAAAAAATTGCATCGTTAGTCCACAATTATGGTTCACTTTTTATCGGACACAGTTCTGCGGAAGTTTTTGGCGATTATGCGGCGGGTTTGAATCACACATTGCCAACTTTGGGAAGTGCGCGATTTACTGGCGGACTTTCGGTGAGGGTGTTTTTAAAAACCGTGACAACTTTGCGTACAAAGCAGGCAGAACTCGGTGTACAAAAATCAGCAAAAATGGCGGGCATTTTGGGAGATGCGGAAGGTTTGTGCGCTCACGCAAAATCAGCACGATTACGATTGAATCAAGAGGTAAACAATGAAAATTTATAAACTTGGAGAAGAAATTTTGCGCCAAAAATGCGTTGATGTAAACCCTGAAGAAATCAACGATGAATTTAGAGCGTTTATTGACGATATGTTTGAAACAATGATTGGCGCAAATGGTTGCGGGCTTGCGGCTCCGCAAGTTGGGGTAGCAAAACGATTTTTTGTTTTGATTGCCGATGATGATGTTAGGCGAGTTTTTATAAATCCGCAAATTTTAAAAACCTCTGCGGAATTAGAATCTTACGAAGAAGGCTGCCTTTCTATTCCTGGATTTTCAGAAAATATTTCTCGTCCTGCGAGCGTTTCGGTTACTGCACTTGACCAAAACGGAAAACGTTTTACAATCGAAAATGCAACTGGACTTTTAGCGCGGACAATTCAGCATGAAAATGACCATCTTGACGGAATTTTGTACATTGACCACGGCGACAAAAAATTTGCCGAAGACACCATTACTCAATTCCAAAAGCGCAAAGAACGGGCAGAAAAAAAAGCTTTAGAAAAGGAACGCAAACGCCTTTCTATCCAGGCAAAAATTGCGGCTCGAAAAGCAAAGAAGGAAAAATAAATGCTAAGGGTTATTTATGGTGGGAGTCCTGCGGCAAGTGCAAAATCTTTGGAATTGATTTTAAAAGACAGTGCAATGTCCGAATCCGTTCCAGAGGAGCATTATAAAATAGTAGGAATTTTAACAAATCCGCCTTCTATGCAAGGGCGACATAAAGATTTAATTCCAACGGAAGTTGCTCAGTACGCTAACATTTGGAATCGGGCGCGCAAAGATAATATTGCAATTCTTACACCAGAGCACATTCGTGAATCTGAACGGAATGAATTGGCTTTGCTACAGCCTGACATTTTTGTTTGTTTTGCATACGGGCATATTTTGGGACCAAAGTTTTTTTCGCTCTTTAGATTTGGCGGAGTTAATTTGCATCCTTCGCTTTTGCCAAAATACCGAGGCGCAACTCCCGTAAATCAGGCAATTTTGAATCAGGATGGCGAAACTGGATTCAGTTTACAAAAAATGGCGTTGGGAATTGATGAAGGCGATATTTTGACTCAGCAAAAAACAACGCTAACTGGCACAGAAACCGCAGAAAGTCTTTTAAATGAAAGTGCGCTTTACGGTGCGATTGCAATAACGAATCTTTTGCGTACAATTGCGCGTACAAACAAAATGCCCCAATCCTTTAAGCAAGATGGCGAAGCAAGCTATTGTACAACAATCAAAAAAGAAGATGGCAGAATCAAATGGAAGGATTCAGCATTGGAAATTGATGCAAAAATCCGTGCGTATACACCGTGGCCTGGTTGTTTTACAATGGCAAATGGGCAGCAGCTAAGAATCGTCAAAGGTCGCGCCGCAGAAAAAATCGCAATTCAAGACAATTCTGTTCCAAAAAATACGCAGGCGGTTCCTGGAACGGTACTTTCTTACAATAAGCAACGTGGCATTTTAATTCAGACGGGCGATGGAATTTTGATTGCAACTGAATTGCAGTGGCAGACAAAAAAAGTTATGGATTACAAATCATTTATGAACGGAGCCAGAAATTTTATTGGCACGGTTTTGGAGTAAAAAATGGAAGAAAAGGATATTGTACATTCTGAAGAAAAAAAGAAAAGGCATTTTGGCGGATATTTTCAGGACCAAATTGCGGGGCTTTCTAACGGCGGAAAGCCATTGGTGTTTACAGTGATTCTTACATTTTTTGCATTAGCCGTTGCTTGTATCGCTGTGTTTTTTGCATCGGTGCAAGGAGCGGAGCGCGTTATGATGCCAAATGTTACGGGCAAAACTCTTACAACCGCGCTTTTGGAACTTCAGGCAAAAGAATTGTATCCCAAAATTCAACTGCGATATTCTGAATTTCCAGGTGAGGAGGGAAAAATCCTTGAGCAGTCGCCTTCGGCTGGTTCCATTGTAAAAGCGTATCGGCAAGTAACGCTAACTGTAAGCCGTGGAGTTGCCATTGACCGCATAGAAGAATATGTTGGAAAACAAGTTGACGATGTGCAGTCGCGTTTGCAACTTTTGTTCACCGATGAAAATCCGCTTGTTACAATTGCCTCGCCAATTTACCAAAAAAGCGAAGCAACTTCTGGAACAATCCTTGCTCAGTATCCATCGGCAGGAACAATCATTTCCGAACCAATTACACTGCGTTTTGTGGTTAGCTCTCCTGCGGAAGAAATGGTTACTGTTCCCGCATTACAAGGGCTTTCAATTGCTGAACTTTACAAACAAATGGAAGAATCAAAGTTGGTATTTGATTTTGTTTATCATGAAACTTCTGATGAATCAAGTGCGGGGCGAATTTCTGCCGTTGACAAAGCTGGGGCAACTGTAGTTTCGTATTCGCGCGTAACTGCGGATATTGCTTTTCCCATTCGCCAAGAAAGTGACGAGCAAGTGTATGGCATTTTTTCTTTTGAACTTGATGAATATCCGTTTCCCGTTCCAGTCCGCCTAGAATGTAACGCTCCCGATGGAAAAATTACAACGCTTGTTAGCCTAAACCATCCAGGAAAATCGATTTCAATTCCCTATTACGCACAACCCGAAAGCATTTTAAGCCTTTACGTTTTAGACCGACTTACTGCACAAGTAACAATACAATAAGCGGTCGGCTAACAGTCGGCAGGGGGACGCAAAAGTTTGGCGAGGGGGAGTCCGCAAACAGTTAGAGGCTTTGCGGGATAATGCACTTGCTTTGCAAACAATGGCGCACATTCGCGGAAAATTGGCAAAGTGCAAAAAAGCGAGTTATTCTGAGCAGACATAGTCCGCGAAGAATCTGTGTCATTTACCAACGGAAACATTTCTTTTTCAACGCCACACAGATTCTTTGGGTTTCACCCCTCAGAATGACACGCAAAGTGTCAGCGTTCCACGCGCACTGTTAGCGGTTGCCACCTGCGTTCACCCGCTCGCGCACTTTGTGCGGGTCAATGCGCTTGTTTTGCACATCGTGGCGCATATTTGCCGAAAATCTTTTTCTGTTTTTGCTTTTGACAAAGGGTACAA
>CALCEK010000194.1 GCA_937900125.1 uncultured Treponema sp.
TGGTTTTACAACTGGCAGATTAAAAACGGGAACTCCGCCACGCATTTTGCGACACAGCGTTGATTTTTCTCAATTTGAAAAGCAAGATGGGGATGCGGAAGTTGTTCCATTTAGTTTTGACACTGAGCGCGTTGAACGTCCCTTTGTGCCGTGCTATTTGGTGTATACAAATGAAAACACTCACAAAATCATTCGTGAAAACATAAATCGCTCTCCTTTGTATTCGGGAAAAATCACTGGGGTAGGACCGCGCTATTGTCCTTCAATTGAAGACAAAGTTATGCGATTTTCTGAACGCGAGCGACACCAACTTTTTGTAGAACCAGAAGGCTTGGAAACCGATGAAATTTATATAAACGGACTTTCATCTTCTTTGCCTGAAGAAGTGCAGGATGCGTTTTTGCGAACAATGCCTGGATTTGAACATTGCGTTGTTAGCCGACCTGGATATGCCGTTGAATATGATTATGTTGAGCCGACTCAACTTTTTCCAACGCTAGAAACAAAAAGAGTTGCGGGGCTTTTTTTGGCAGGACAAATAAATGGAACTTCAGGATACGAGGAAGCCGCTGGACAAGGTTTGCTTGCGGGAATAAATGCTTCAAGTTATGCTATGGAACACAAAAAATTGTGCGGCGAGCTAAAAGCTCCTTCTGTGTGCGAAGCGTTCCGTTTTTTGGGAAAGCCAAATTCTCTTGAAGAACGATTAAAAAAATCCGCAAATCAAACAAGGGCTTTAAAAGAGCAATTAAAAGAATCCCAAGGGGAATCTTTATTTAAAATTCCCGAATACAAAAGTCTTGTTTTGGGGCGTGATGAAGCTTACATTGGTGTTTTGATTGATGACCTTGTTACTTTGGGAACAAAAGAACCTTACCGTATGTTTACAGCGCGTGCGGAATACAGATTAAAGTTGCGCCACGACACCGCAGACAGAAGACTTAGGCAAAAGGGCTTTGACTTTGGTTTAGTTTCTAAAGCACAATTAGACGCAACTCTTTTAAAATACCAAAATGTAGAAAAGCTACTTTCTCTTTTGGAAAATGCACAAGAACCTGAGCGGCTCGCAAAGCCAGATTGGTGTACGGAATTAGAATGGAATCTTTCTAAAGAAGATTTTAAGTATCGCTATTACATTCAAAAACAGGACGCAAGAGTTGCTCGTTTGCACAAAATGGAAAATGCAAAAATTCCAAGTGATTTTGATTACAGCGCACTTTTAGCCCTCAGTGCAGAAAGTCGCGCAAAATTAGAAAGTGTTCGCCCGCTAACTTTAGGGCAGGCCTCAAGAATCAGCGGAATTAGAAACAGCGACATAATGCTCCTTATGATATATTTAAAAAGTTAGCCTAAGCTAAAGATATAGGTATCTTTAGAAATTGCAATTTTTAGAAACGCTCATATTTTTTCGCCTGTCATTCCGAGCGCACAATGGGCGTTCTTTCGCCTACTTGCTTATTATCAAAAAATCAGTATAATAGGTATGTTCAAAATTTTAGTATTTTGGACATTTATTTTGACCTGCCTATATTTTTAATTTTTAGGCAAAATGTTATATTTCTTGGAGGAAATATGAAAAAGTTAGCTCTTGTACTGGCTGCTTCTGCGGTTTTGTTTACAACAGTCGCTTGTTCAAAGAAAGAAGGTACGGCTTCTTCAAATTCTAATGCGGATAACCGCCCTACAGTCCGCCTTGTTACAGATGCTACTGGAATTGACGATAAGTCATTTAACGCAGCGGCATGGCGCGGAATTCTTGAGTTCTATGGGGACACTTGGGAAAATCAATCTCTTCGCGGAAAAAAGTACGATGTGGTCACTTGTCAAACACAAGACCAGTATGTTCCAACATTAAAACAGGTTTCTGACGAAGAATACGACCTTATTGTTACAACAGGATTTACTTTTGCTGATGCTCTTGCAGAAGTTGCTGCTCAATATCCAAATCAGAAATACATGATTGTAGACGTGGATTATGTAAATGTTCCAAACGTAATGAATTTTGTCTTTACCGAAGAACAGGGGTCATTCCTTGTTGGCGCAGCAGCCGCACTTCAGTCTCAGGCAGAAGGTGTTTCAAATCCAAAATTCGGCTTTATCGGCGGAATTCCAGGAGCTACAATCACAAAATTTGAAATGGGATACATTCAGGGTGTAAAATCAATTTTGCCAGATGCAGAAATCCTTGATTATTACGCAAATGACTGGGGCAAACCAGAACTTGCAAAAACTCAGGCTAAAAACTGGTACGACAGTGGCGTTTACGCAATTTTCTCTGCGGCGGGCGGAACAGGAAACGGAACAATCGCTCAGGCAAAAGAATATCGTATGCAGGGCAAAAATGTTTGGGCAATCGGCGTTGACTCTGACCAATATGCTGACGGAATTTACGAAGGCGAAAAATCTTCAGTTTTAACTTCTATGGTAAAGCGCGTTGAATCTTCTACAAAATATGCTTTGAACTCTGTTGTAAACAATAGCTTTAAAGGCGAAGTTGTAACTCTTTCAATGCAAGACGAAGGCGTTGATTTTGCCGCTTCTAACAAAGAATTAAAAGCTTCTGTTGTTTCTCAGCTTAATTCTGTAAAACAGGACATTATTTCTGGAAAAACAAAAGTTGTTGGAACTTACAAGGCTGCACTTGACGCAGGACTTGCTCCAACTGGTCTAGGTGCAAAAGATAACTAATTTTGTACTGTAACAAGGGTATCTCGTAAAAATCCGAATGGGATTGATTGGAGATACCCTTTTTTGTTTCTTGCTTGCTTTTTGGAGGATTCAGTGGAAGAAAATGCTAAACGTGCTAATGCCATTGAGATGATTGACATTACAAAAACTTTTCCTGGTGTTGTCGCAAATGACCACGTAACACTTAATGTCTATGACAACGAGGTTCTTGCCCTTCTTGGCGAAAACGGCGCGGGAAAGTCAACCCTAATGTCTATTTTGTTTGGTTCGTATGACCCAGATTTTGGAACAATCAAAATTCGCGGAAAAGAAGAAAAAATTCACGACCCAAATGCTGCTACTGCGCTGGGAATTGGAATGGTTCACCAGCATTTTAAGTTGATTCATAATTATACCGTAACAGAAAATATCATTCTTGGAATGGAAAGTAAAAATCGTTTTGGAATGTTGGACTTAAAAACGGCCGAAAAAAAAGTGCGCGAACTTTCCGAATCCTATGGTCTAAAAGTCAATCCAAAAGATAAAATTGAAGATATAACTGTTGGAATGCAACAGCGAGTTGAAATTCTAAAAGTTTTGTATAGAAATGCGGACATTATCATTTTTGACGAGCCAACTGCTGTTTTAACTCCGCAAGAAATTGATGAGCTTATGGAAATAATTCGCCTTTTAAAAAGTAAAGGAAAAACGATTATTTTGATAACTCACAAATTAAAAGAAATTAAAGCCGTTGCCGACCGTTGCACAGTTTTGCGGCGCGGAAAAGTGATTGGAACGGTGAATATCAGCGATGTAAGCGAAAATGACCTTGCCGAAATGATGGTTGGGCGAGCGGTTAAGTTTGAAATTGAAAAAAATCCCCTTCGCAAAGGAAAAGAGGTTTTGCGCCTAGAAAAACTTTGTATAAAGGACAGTCGCGGGCGGCTTGCCGTAAACAATTTAAGCTTGGACGTGTGCGAGGGCGAAATTGTCGGTGTAGCTGGTGTTGACGGAAACGGTCAAAGCGAGCTTTTGTTCGGAATTACAGGAATGCTTCCCCTTGAAAGCGGAAAAGTCTTTTTGAATGGCGAAGATATTTCAAATTTGAGTGTACGAAAACGCATTGAAGCTGGAATTGGGCATATTCCCGAAGACCGCCAAAAACACGGCTTAGTCGGTCCTTTTACGGTGGCACAAAATGTCGCACTTAAAAATTATTATCTTGCGCCGTACACAAAAAATGGAATCATTTTAGATGAAAACGCAATGCGCGAAAAAGCTTCGGGGCTTATAAATGATTTTGACATTCGTGCGGGCGAGGGTGCAAACACTCCAGTCAATTCAATGAGCGGTGGAAATCAGCAAAAAGTTATAATTGCCCGAGAAATTGATATGGGCGGAAAAGTTATCGTTATTGCACAGCCAACAGATCGGAAGAGCGTCGTGTAGGGAA
>CALCEK010000195.1 GCA_937900125.1 uncultured Treponema sp.
GAGCCAGAGAAAAGATTTACAGGCAAGCAGAACAGGAAATCTTGTTGCAATGAGGACTACAGACCCAGAATGGAAATTAGAGCTTCTTCTTGACCTAGGAGAAAGCAAGTGATTATAGAAAAACTCCGCACTGGTTGCAAAAGGCTTTCCCTGGACCTGGAGGAAAAACAGCTGCTTGCTTTGGAGACCTACGTTGACTGCGTACTTGACTTTAACAAGACCTACAACTTGATGAAGGCTGAAAATGCGGATGAAATGGCGGTAAACCACCTGCTAGACTCTCTTGCTGCCCTCCCCCACATACAGGCTTTAGACCTGAAAAAAACTTCCTTGGGGGACATAGGCTCCGGTGGGGGTTGCCCGGGCATTCCATTGGCAGTTGCCCTACCCGATTTTAAGGTTACTTTAGTGGAGCGTATGGAAAAACGCTGTGATTTTCTTAAAAATACCTTAAATTGTATGAATCTACAAAACGTAGAAGTTTTATGTGCGCAAGCCGATTCTGTTTTACCGCACCAATTTGACGTTGCCGTTTTTAGAGCTTTTCATCCGTTTGACAAAAAAATCGGAAAAACTTTGCTTAGGCTTTTAAAACAAAACGGGTATCTTGTAGCGTACAAAGCGCGTTCTGAAAAAATTCAACAAGAAATGTCAACGCCAGAGGTAAAATCGCTTTTTCCGCAGTACAAAAAAATTCCGCTCACAGTGCCTTTTTTAGAAGACCACGAACGGAATCTTGTTGTAATACAAGTAAGTTCAACTTAAATTTTTAGAAATTCATCATTTTGAGTGGCGTGAACTTTCGTGCTATTCTGAACGCAGCCGTGTCATTCTGAACGCAGTGAAGAATCCATATATTCTTTTACAAAAAATTTACATTGTAATGGATTTTAAAATGCGTGTTAGCTGTGTTTTTTCTACTAAGTCAACGGGGCGACCTTCTATAAATTTGTGGGTTTCGTCCGAAAAAACGCCCGCTGTAACGCAAAAACCGCCATCTGCATTTATGTCCCGCATGTGAGCGTGAAAATCCCGCACATATAACTCGCCTGTAGCCCCCGATGTTCTAAAAAACCGAGAAATCGAAGTTCCTTCCCATTTGTTTGATTCGACATCCGCAATAACATCGGTGTACATTGGCCCAACATTTATGTCAATAAATTTGATATTCGCTTTTGGATAAAGAAGAGCCACAATTTTTCGGCACAAAGCCACAAAATCTCCCGTTCCCGCAGAAAGATAAATCTGCAAATTGGAGTTCTGGCTCAATTCCTGATAGCGACCAACTAGCGCGTTTACATCTTTGTAATTGGCATTAACCGAGCGGATTTGCTTTAAAAGCGAAAGTCCTTTTCCAAACTGATTTTTGGCAAAAAAACATTGCGCATAGCGATATTGAATTTCCAACTTGGTGTCAATGGGAATATTTTCGTGTTTTAAGCCTATTTCAAAGTCCTGAATTGCATTGTCGTAATCGCCCAAATTATAATGATAAATTCCAGCCTGCAAACAACTTCTAGCTCCGTAAACTGGGTCTGGACGCAAATGCGTAAAAACTTTAATCGACTTATCGCCATGACCTTCTTGCGCCATAGCATCTGCCATTCCAAAAAGTGCGTCTTTGTTAGAAGGTTCTTCGGTAAGAGCTTTGCGGAAGCACGGCAAACAATCATGATAATGCTGCCCCATATAAAGACTTTGCCCCAACATTAAATTTACCCCAGAAGCATCAGGCTTTATGACTAAGGCTTTCTTAAAACACGGAACGGCTTTGTCGTATTGGGTCAACTTGTAAAACAAAACACCTGTATAGTAATTTATTTCGTAATCGTGCGAATCTAATTTGTAGGCTAATTCCAAAGTTTGTTGCGCTTCGGGCAATTTGTTAAGGTTTAGTGCGCAAACTCCGCAACGCAAATTTACCATAAAAGCGTCAATTTCAGAATGATTTACCGCCAATTTAGAAAGCTCATCGTAAATAGGATAGGCTTTATCCCACAAGCTATTTGTATAGTACATTTCACCCATCGGTATAAGTCCTTGCGGGTCGTGTGGATTTTTTGCCAAACGCCGATTCGCATCTTTTATAATTTTACTCTGAGTTTTTCCACTAATAGCCGCCGAGCCACTTTTGGGTGACTTTTTTCCAAATGCCAGTGCCAAAATGATTATAACAACAGCAACAGCGATAATTGCAATCAAAATAGAAAATATCATTCCCATATCTGTATTTATCGGTTTTTTCCAAATAATTCTTAAAAAAACTTAAGGGTATCTCGAAAAATTCGTTTTAGATAATTTTTTCGAGATGCCGTTACCTCTAAAAAGTTCTTGAATTTTAGCCAATTTCTTTGATAAAACATTCGATTTTATCAAGCGCGATTTTTATTTTTTCAACGGAAGTAGCATAACAGCAACGGATATGACCTTTTCCCGCTTCGCCAAATGCTGTTCCTGGAACAACTGCAACATTGTGTTTTTGGAACAATTCAGTTGCAAAAGCTTCTGCGCTGAGTCCCGTGCGACTTATATCTGGAAACATATAAAACGCGCCAGTCGGCTCTGGAACAGAAAGTCCCATATCGCAAAATGCCTTGTACATAAGATTTCTGCGTTGTTGATAGCTGATTCGCATTTTTTCAACTTCGGGCCAAGCGTGCCGCAAACCTTCCGTTGCCGCATATTGAGCCATAATTGGTGCGCAAATTGTGTTGTATTGGTGGAGTTTTACAATTTGCGCCATAAGGTCGTCTGGAGCCGCAATCCACCCGATTCTCCAACCCGTCATGGCAAAACTTTTTGAAAAACCATTCAATATAATTGCATAGTCTTTCATTCCTTCAAAAGAACCAATTGAAGTGTGTTTTGTTTGGTCGTACACTAATTCGCAATAAATTTCATCTGCAATACACCAGATTTGGTGTTTTTGGGCGATTTTTGCAATTTTTTCAAGTTCCGATGCGGAAATCGTGGTTCCAGTGGGATTGCTCGGTGAGCAAAACATAATCGCCTTTGTTTTAGGTGTAATCAATTGTTCGAATTTTTGCGCGGAAGGACTGTAGCCATTGTCGCTTGTGTCAAGAGTTACAATTTTTGCTCCACACAATTTTGCAAGAGGAACATAATTGACGTAGCACGGTTCGCACACAATCAATTCATCTCCAGGATTTAAAATTGAACGCAAAACCGCGTCCACACCTTCGCTTGCGCCAACGGTAACAAGAATCTCATTTTGGGGATTATAATGCAAATTGTAACGTTCCATGTAATGTGCAATTTCTTCGCGCAATTCAGGAAGTCCCCAGTTGCCCGTGTAACTTGTATGCCCTTGTTCTAGGTGATAAAACGCTTCTTCGCGCATAATCCAAGGAGTCGGAAAATCAGGCTCGCCAACAGAAAGCGAAATAACGTCATCATGCCCAATCAGCATTTCAAAAAATTTGCGGATTCCGCTTGGGGGAGTTTCGAGCATTGCGGTGCTAAAACGGTCGGCGCGATTGTTCATGCAATTACCCCCTCGCGGCTATCGGAACGCTGGGCAATGTAAACAATGTCATTTTCCTTGTAGGTTTTTAGGAAAAAATGAGTTTTAGTTGAACGCACTCCTTCTAGCGTAGAAAGTTTTCGCGCAACAAAAAGCGCAACATCTTGGAGCGTGTCGCCTTCAATGACAACTTTTAAATCGTAACCGCCACTCATCAAATAAAGTGATTTTACCTGCGGAAAACGATAAATTCTGTCGGCAATACCATCAAAGCCGTGCTCCCGTTCAGGCTGAACTAAAATTTCAATTTCCGCACGAACATTCCCTTTGCGAATAGAATCTTTTTCTGGATTGATTATCGCAGCGTACTTCATTATTACGCCATCGTTTTCAAGCCCTTGTATAATAGACTCCACTTCGCTCGGAGTTTTTTTTGTCATAGCGGAAATATCTTCCACCGAAAGGCGTGCATTATCCCTTAGCAAGTTTAAGATTTCTTCATGTGCATCCATATTATATCTCTCCCACAGTGGGCATTGTA
>CALCEK010000196.1 GCA_937900125.1 uncultured Treponema sp.
TGGGACGCTTGCTAACTGTGGCGGCTTTGCCTCCGAATTCTCATGAATGAAGGGGCTGTCTATGACGGATTACGAAAAAGCGATGGTTGTCATTGCGATTATCGGACTAGTTATAGAGGTTCTTTCCTTCTTAATTAAATAGGACAAAGAGCATAAAAAAGCCCGCCTTGTAGCTTCCAACTCTAGACGGGCTTTGTATAAAAAACTCTACGGAAACGGTCGCTCGGTTGCAAGTGTCCCCGTTTGTTTTAATATACACCGATATTCTCCTTTCGTCAATTGTTTGTTTTTGCATAGTGCTACTTGTTTCCGCAACGCCCCAGTCAGCGTTGCACTTTTTTCCGCAAACCGCCCGCGCCCCCAGTTAGCGTTGCACTCTTTTGCTAACCGCGAGGGCATTTTGTCAGCGTAATGCACCCCGCACCCCCGCCAACTGTCAGCGGATTGTGCTAACTGTTGCTAGGATTCTTCGCAGGCGAAGCCTTATCGCACAGGATGACTGGCAAAGTCGCACTTTTTTCCGCAAACCGCCCGCGCCCCCAGTTAGCGGTGCACTCTTTTGCTAACTGCGAGGGCATTTTGTCAGCGTACAGCCTGCCCCATCGCCCACTGTTCAGCGGGTGGTTTTGTTATTTTTTGCATAAGGGGGCAAAAAAATTGCATAAATATTAAATTTTGCGCAAAAATTACATTGACTTTATAATAAGAAAAAAATATACTTTTAGCAAAAAAAGGGCAACGGTGCCAAAACTGTTGCTCTTTTTTTATAATATAATAAGGTCTATTACCTACTAAAAAAGTAGCAAATGGAGGTTTTTAAAAATGAAAAGAATCTTAAGGGCATCTGTTGCCCTGTTAGCTGGGGGCGCGGTTTTGCTTACAGGCTGCGCAAAAAAGACAAAATCCACCGAAAAAAAGTATACATGGCGCGAGGCAACAAGTTCAGTTCAAACTTGGAGCGCGACCGACTGGTCTATCAATACCGAAGGTAGTGTTTTGTCTTTAATAACAATTCCACTTTATACCTACTATGCAAATGAAACCAAAGACGGCTATTACTGGCTTCCAGAAATGGCTGCTGATTTTCCAACTGATGTTACCACAGAATATGCAGGGGATTCTCGTTATGGCGTTCCAGCGGACGCAAAAGAAGGTTGGGCATGGCGCATTCCGCTCAACAAAGACGCTGTTTGGGATAATGGCGAAAAAATCACCGCAAACGATTGGGAATATTCAACTCAGCAATTTTTGAATCCGAATATGAAAAACTATAGAGCTTCTAGTTTGTACCAAGACGGAGTTCCGCTTGCAAACGGAAAAGCCTATTATTCTGGCACAAAAATGTATGACGATGTTTATGACGGAAGTGGCTATCGCGATGTGCCTGATTCTGAAATGTGGGTTTCTATTACAGAAAAAGTTCCTTTCTTTGGGGCGAGTGTACAGAGCTATGCAGAAGGTGATTACGCAGACACTTTTGTTGTTGATGGAGTTGACTATTGGGCAAAATTAAAGGAACTTTCTGGTGGCGAAAGCTATTTTAAACTCACCGAAGAAGTAAAAGACGCACTTTTAAAAGTTTCAAAATCATTTGGAGACGGAAATCCAGAAGCCTACAAAGAATATTGCGCAACTTTAACAGAGCTTGAAGAAACTCCGTGGGAAAATGTTGGATTTGTTAAAAATGACGATTACACAATCACACTTATCACGTCAAAACCAATGACTCATTTTCAATTTTATTATGGAGTGGCTAGTTTATCGCTTGTAAAAAAAGATTTGTACGAAGCAAACAAAGTTACAACTGGAAACATTACAAAAAGCCGCTACGGCACATCTGTTGAAGCTACAGCCTCATACGGACCATACAAAATTGTCGATTATCAAGTGGACAAAAGCATTTCTCTTGCAAAAAATGAAAATTGGTACGGCTACACTGATGGCAAACACAAAAATATGTATCAGACCACAAATGTTGAGTACCAATTCTTAACCGACCCTGCGCAAACACTCAATTTGTTCCTTCAAGGAAAATTAGACAAAAACCTTGTTGACGCAAAAGATGCCGAACGTTTTGCCACAAGTGAATATCGCCGCCTTGAACCGCAAACATACACTTATAAATATAGTTTTAATATTGACCGAGCAGCACTTTCTCGCCGCGACACTCCAGGTGAAAATCACTCAATCCTTGCAAACGAAAACTTCCGCAAAGGCGCGTTTTATTCAGTTGACCCACAAAAATACATTCAATCACTTGCTCCGTGGGGAACACCTGGTTATGGACTTTTGACCGATGTTTATACCGCAGACCCAGACACTGGCGTAAGCTATCGCAGCACTCCGCAGGCAAAACAAGCACTTATGGATTTTTACGGTGTTAGCTCTGTAGAAGACATTACGGGTTATGACCTTGCCGCTGCAAAAGAATATTTCCAAAAAGCTTATGACGAAGAAATTGCACGTGGCTCATTAAAACCAACTGACAAAATCGTCCTAAATATGCACCAGTACGGCGGGGATGAAGGCTATGTTCGCCGCGCAACTTTCCTTCAAGATGCTTTAAATGAGGGAACAAAAGGAACTTCGTTAGAAGGAAAAGTTTCTGTTAAGCACGTAACAGACCAAAACTATTATGACAATATGAAAACTGGTATAATTGACGTGGCAATTACCGCATGGGGTGGCTCTTCAATGGACCCATTTGGTGTTTTGTGGTGCTATGCTGATTACGGCGCATTGAACGAATACGGTTTTCACCCAGACAAAGACACTGTTACAATCGAGTTAAACGGAAAACCAGTAACAAGAACGTTCTACAGTTGGTATGAAGAGTTGTGCAATGGTGAATATGCGGTAGCCGATTTTGACACTCGCGTAAAAATCCTTGCCGAAAATGAAAAAGCACTTCTCGGTTATTACAATATGATTCCTGTTATGTACCGCAACGAACTCAGTCTTGAATCTCAGCGCGTTGTTGAGTATTCTGACCATTATATCAATTCCCTTGTTTCGTTCGGAGATTTGCCACTTTTAACATATACAATGGATGATGACGAGTGGGCTGAATACTGTGCAAAACAGAACAATCAGCTAAAATACTAAAAGAAAACGCGATGTTTTTTATGCCGCAGTTTTTCCGCTGCGGCAAATTTTTGTAACGGTGGATAGAAATATGCTGAAATATGTGCTAAAACGACTTGGTCTTGCAGTGGTAAGTTTTTTTATCATTATGACAATGACTTTTACCCTGTTTAAACTTTTGCCAAATCCAGTGCCAGAAGCACCTGGCGGTTATGCGCAAGCACTCCGCGATATGCACGAAGCTTGGGGGTACAATAAACCAATAATTGTGCAATATGGAATTTTTTTGCGGAATGTGTTTACTCGTTTTGACTGGGGATTTTGCACTACAATCGGCACATTTTTATCTCCCGTAACAAGTTATATTGGAAGCAAATTGCCTTCTACAATTTACGTGAACATTTTTTCAGTTCTAATTTCAATTCCGCTAGGAATCATTTTTGGAATTATAGCAGCAATTTTTAAAAACAAATGGCAAGACCATCTTATTCAGGTTTTTATAATGCTGTTTATTTCTGTTCCGTCGTTTGTGTACGCATTTGTTTTACAATATTTTGTGGGATTCAAGCTCAATTTGCTCCCGCTCCTTTTTAAAGGCGGAAACGATTGGTTTTCTTGGGCAATGTTTAAAAGCGCGATAATGCCGATTCTTGCGCTTTCATTTGGTGTAATTGCAAGTTTTATGCGCTATGTTCGTGCCGAATTAACCGAAAGTCTTACAAGCGAATATATGCTTCTTGCGCGAACAAAAGGTTTAACTCGGGCGCAAGCAACAGTGCGCCACGCACTCCGCAATTCAATGGTTCCCCTTATGCCGCAAATTTTGGCACAGTTCATTTATATAATTGGCGGTTCTTTTATAATAGAACAAATTTTTGCAATCCCTGGAATCGGGCAAACCACGATTCTTGCATTTGGGCTAAAAGACTATAGCGTTTTTATGGCTTGCGAAATGTTTTACGTGGCAATCGGACTTTTGGCAGGAATTGTAACGGATTTAAGCTACGGCTTTATTGACCCAAGAATCCGCATGGGAGGAAATAAAAATAATGAGCTTTAATGCAGAAAACGAATATAAATCAATCCCCAAAGAAAAATTCAATTTTGTAAACAAAGGGGCGCGTTTAACAGACACCACGTTGCAAACAAAACCGACAGGTTATTTTAAAGACGCAATGAGTCGATTTGTAAAAAATAAAGGTTCCGTTGTTTGCTTTGTCATAATTGTACTTTTGATTTTGTACGCGCTATTAGCTCCCATTTTTTCGCCCTACACCGTGTCTAGCCGCGATTCGTTTTATGCTTATGCTGCCCCAAGAAATAATTTGTTTGCAAAAACAGGCTTTTGGGACGGAACGCGCAAAATGGAAATAAGTCGCGCAACTTACGAATATCTTTCGGCAATTCCAGGTGCAATTAAAAAATTCTACGGCACAAAAGACCATTTAGTTGCAAACCGCCCAGTTACTTACTATTACGTCAAAGTTGATTCTTACGAAAAAGTCGGTTGGGTAAAATTATTGCTTTCCAAAGAAGAATACGATGAAGCTCGTGCGTGGGAATCAAAAGAAGGCGTAAAACTTTTTTACCCCGTGATTGACAGCTCAAAAATAAAAAATTCCGCCTACGCAAATGATATGAACGCTTGGTTTTTAACTGACGACCGCGGGATTCCGCAAAAAAACGCTGCGGGCGAATTACAAAACATCTTTTTAAAAGATGCCAGCTCTCAAGACGGATATGCGTATTATCAAACACGCATGAACGGCAACCAATACGAATGTCGCATTTTATACAAAGAGTGGTATCGTTACAAAAATGGGCGATACGCAAGCTTTTTGTTTGGGGCAGAAACAAGCGGTTACGATATTTTTACACGCCTTGCTTATGGTGCTAGACTTTCGCTCGTTTTGAGCATTTGTGTTGCGGCAATCAATTTGTTTTTGGGAGTTGTAATCGGTGCGCTAGAAGGATATTACGGTGGCAGATTTGACTTAATATTTGAGCGCATAAAAGACATTTTGTACGACGTTCCAGAAATGCTCATTTTTGCATTATTCCAATTGTATCTTGCAACAAAAGTTGGACCAATCCCGTCAATGTTTTTTGCATTTATTTTTTACGGCTGGATTGGAACTTCTAGCACGGTACGCGCACAATTTTATCGCTTTAAAGGACAAGATTATGTAAACGCAAGCCGCACACTCGGCGCAAAAGATTCTCGGTTGATTTTTAGACACATTTTGCCAAACGCGGTGGGCTTTATTATTACCGCAAGCGTTTTAAGCATTCCAAGCGTAATTTTTAGCGAAGCAAATTTGACATATCTTGGAATTGTAAACTTGGAAGGCGATAAAATTACAAGCGTTGGGACAATGCTCAATGCAGCGCGTTCAACTTTGCAATCTTACCCGCATTGTATATTTTTTCCAGCGGCTTTTATTTCCATTTTGCTGATTTGTTTTAACGAATTCGGAAACGGTTTGCGGGACGCATTCAATCCATCTTTGAGAGGTGCAGAAAATGACTGAACTTGAAATTCGCAATCTTGTAGTTTCTTTCCGCACAAACAAGGGAATTGTTCACGCTGTGCGCGGAATTGACCTTCACCTAGAAAAAGGCGAAACGCTTGCCATTGTAGGCGAATCTGGCTCTGGAAAATCGGTGTCAGCAAAGGCAATTTTAGGAATCGAAGCTCCAAATTCAATAATTGAAGACGGAGAAATTTTGTATCAGGGACAAAACCTGCTCACTTTTACGGAAGATGAATTCAATCGAATCCGCGGAAACAAAATCACAATGGTGTTCCAAGACCCAATGTCTAGCCTAGACCCCATTGTAAAAATCGGACCGCAAATGACGGAAGCTGCAATTTTAAATGGCAAGACCAGCCAAAAACTTGCTCGCCGCGAATTAAATTCCCGACTTTCTAGTTTAAAAAAATGTCTTTTAGAAGCGGGGATTCTGGCAAATCGTGTAAACGAAGAAATTGCAACTTTTAAGAAATTTATTTTGATTGGAAGCCGCTTGCTTTCTGAATACAACAATGCGCTTGAATATGCCGACTCTGTAATTTTTGATATTCAGCAAATAAAAAACGATTTGCTCGAGGCAAACAAGCACCCAATTTTAGACGAAATAAAAAATCTAAAAGCAAAAATTGAAAACGTTTACAACGAATATTTTCTTACGCAAACAAACCACGATTTTGTTCAACTTTTGGCAAAACTAAATGCCGAACTTGATTTGTACAAAACCGAAAAAAAAGATGTAAAGCCGCTCCAAAATGCGCTTGAAGAAATTAAACTTTTCCTTGAATCTTTACTAAAAAAAGAATCGCCAAACTTTTTTACGCTCGGCTATTACATAATGGCAAAAGGAAAAACTGGCGTGGATTTTTCTGACGTTTCTGCAATGAACAAAAAATTGCGCACAACAATTGACACCGAATTTATGACGGCGTTTATTGATGACATTGGAACTGCAATAAAAGCGGAGCGCGAACGTTGTTTTGCACAAGAAAAAATTGCTGATGCCGAAGCCGAAAATGCCATTAAATTATTTTCTTCTGAATCGTGGAATATAATTGAATGTAAAAAAGAGGCTAAGAAACTTTGCGCATTAGTTGATTCTACAATTGACCGACTCGCGTTGCATTATGACCGCGCCTTGTACACCCTGCGCCACACGCTAACAAGCGCAATTTCTTCTTACCGCGAAACACCGCAATCCGCCCGCACAAATGTGCACGGAGCTTTAGAGGACTTGCGTTCTTATTACGCAAAAACTCAGGCTAAATTTAAAGATGCAAATTTCGGTACCGCGCAAGAATTAACGGAATCTGCAATCGCAATAATTGACCATTTTAAAGCACTTTCGGGAGATGCAGTTCACAAAGTAACAAAGCAAATGGCTTACGATAAAGCAATTCGCATTATGGAAGAAGTTGGAATCCGCGAGCCGCGCAAACGCTTTGAACAGTACCCATTTGAATTTTCTGGCGGAATGCGACAGCGCATTGTTATTGCAATCGCCATTGCCGCAAATCCTGACCTTTTAATTTGTGACGAACCAACAACGGCACTTGACGTAACAATTCAGGCTCAGATTTTGGAATTAATAAATCGGCTAAAAGAAAAACGCAATATGAGCGTCATTTTTATTACGCACGATTTAGGCGTTGTTGCAAATGTCGCAGATAAAATCGCTGTTATGTACGCAGGAAAAATTGTTGAAAAAGGAACTGCGGACGACATTTTCTACGACCCGCGCCATCCATACACTTGGGCACTTTTGTCTTCAATGCCAGACCTAGACACAAAAGATACTTTGGAAGCGATTCCAGGAACTCCGCCAAACATGGTGTATCCGCCAAAGGGCGACGCTTTTGCTGCAAGAAATCAATACGCAATGGCAATCGATTACGAAGAACAACCGCCGCTTTTTAAAGTGAGCGACACTCATTATGCTGCAACTTGGCTTTTGCACCCAGACGCTCCAAAAGTTGAACCGCCAAAAACCGTTACAGAACGAATTGCTAGAATGAAAAACAGAGAAGAAGAACGGCGCAAAGCAGAAACGCAAGGGGAGGACAAATAATGGAAGCACAAAACAAAGAGCCACTTTTAAAAGTTGAACATTTGCGCCAATACTTTAACGGCGGAACTTTTCATGCGGTTGACGACATAAGTTTTTCCATTTATCCAGGGGAAGTTTTGGGCTTGGTTGGAGAAAGCGGTTGCGGAAAAACGACAACTGGGCGTTCAATTATAAAACTTTACAATATAACTGGCGGCAATGTCTATTTTAAAGGGCAGCGGATAAACGCGGGCTTGCGCGATTATACAGACGCGATTGCGGATTTAAAATCGAATGGGAAAAAAGAAATTGAACGCCTAAAAAAGCAGGGCGATACCGAAGGAATAAAAAAGTTCAAGGCTGATTTACAAAGTCAAATTGCAAAACAAAAAGCGGCTTTGCAAAAGGCAGAATCGGACACAAAAAATTGCGAAAAAATTTGGCACGAAAATCAAAAAACTCAAATTGAACAATCAAATCTTTCTGCGGAAGAAAAAGCCACCGCGCTAAAACGCCTAAAACACGAAAGTTTAGTTACAAAGATTCAGATGATTTTTCAAGACCCCGTTACATCTCTTGACCCGCGAATGACGGTTAGAGAAATAATTGCGGAGGGACTTAGAATTCAAGGTGTAAAAGATGAAAATGAAATTTCCGAGCGGGTTTCGGCAGTGCTAACGCGCGTGGGACTCGTTCCAGAATACGCCGACCGTTACCCGCACGAGTTTTCTGGTGGGCAGCGGCAAAGAATCGGAATCGCGCGAGCAATCATCATGAATCCCGAATTGATTATTGCCGATGAACCCGTTAGTGCGTTGGACGTTTCTATAAAAGCGCAAGTTATAAATCTTTTAAATGATTTACGGCGCGATATGGGATTGACGCTTTTGTTTATTGCGCACGATTTGTCCGTTGTAAAATATTTTTCTGATAGAATCGCGGTTATGTATTTTGGAAAAATTGTAGAAACAGCTCCTTCTGATGAACTTTTTGCGCATCCGTTGCATCCGTACACAAAAAGTTTGCTTTCTGCAATTCCACTTCCCGACCCTCAATATGAAAAACACCGAACTCGCATTGTTTACAATCCCGTTGTTGACCACGACTATTCAAAAGAAGAACCTGTAATGCGCGAAGTTTGTGCGGGGCATTTTGTTCAATGTAATAGTGCGGAGTTTGAAAAATACCAAGCAGAACTCAACGCGGAAAACAAAAAATGAAAGATTCCCCAAAAATGCAAAAATTTAGCGTTAAGGCAATTTTCCATTGGCTTATTGCATTTTTTATCGCGCTAATTTTTGCATTTGCAGTTTTCTTTTATGAGAAAAATAATTTTTCGCTGGAGTTTTCAAATGCAAGAATGATTTGCGATGCCTGTTTTGTTACTTCCGTGATTTTTATTTCTTTTGGAGCTTTGACTTTTGTTTCGCAAAACGGCGGATTTGACGCGCTACGATATGCGACCATAAAATTTTTAGACACAATTCGTCACCCAAATCCAGACGACCGCGCCGAAAAAGAAACCTACTACGACTACGTAAAATCTAAACGCCGCCAAAAAAAACACAATGTTTTATACCTATTTATAATCGGCGGATTCTTTTTACTCTTATCCTTGATTTTAATTCCCTTTGCATAAAAAATTACCCGTCATTCTGCGCCAAGTGTTTCGCAAAGAATTTGTAGATGTTTCGCGGGCAGAGCCTATAGCTCAACATGACGCGGAGTTTAATTCCCCTAAAAAAATACTTGTATTTTGTGAAAAAATATGCTATTATTCATTAAAATGGATTTGTGAGGGCGAGTTTTTTGCATATTTTTTTTGTACCCTCTCCCACTATACTTTGGTATAGCAATTTTTCTTATCCAAAACAAAAAATTTGTTTTTTTTTAGAATTTTTTTCAAAAAAAAATCTATATTTAGGGCATCTCGAAAAACTTGTTTTAGATAATTTTTTTTCGAGATGCCGTCGAGTTCTAATTCGTTGAAATACAACGACTTAGAACATCGCATTTTCAAAGTTACCTTTAAAAATTGCAATTTTTAGAGGTTTCCTTTAGTAAATTGCAGGTTAAATCCTGTAAAAATATTTTAAGAGAGGTTCACTTATGAAAAAAATCCGAACACTTGTAGCACTTGCTATGGGTACTGCATTTGCATTTGCCGCAATCAGTTGTGCAACAAACCAACAAACAGCTTCAACCGAAAAAAAGGAGAAAAAGCAAAGAACTATTGAGTATGAGAATATTGACTGGGATGGGGCTGTAGCAGGAAAAGATATAGCAACATGGCCATTCGACCTTCAAGACGATGGACTTGAAGCTCTTGATGACTATCCAGGAATTAAAGATAAAGTTGGAAGAAACAAATACTTCCTTGTGCAAGGCGAAAATTCAAACCAAAAACTCGCTCGCGAAGAAGAACGCAATCAGCTTTCATTCCAGCTTGCCCAGCAGCTCAACACACGTGCAATTGCAACTTTTAACGAAGTAATCGACAATCGTGAACAGGCACAGGAAACAATCAATGCTACCGCATCAAAGGCACAATTTACAGGATTTGAGCGCGTAGCCGAAACATGGATTTTCCGTCTTAAGACTGACCATTCAAAGAACGACAAAAAAACCGAAGAATATACATACTATGGGCTTTATGTTTGTGACGTTGATGTATTCCAGCAACAAGTAGACAAATACCTTAGCGACATCATCGGACAAGTTGTAAAAAGCGAGAATATGCAAAGAGCAAACGAATTGCGTGAAGGATTGGTAAAAGAATTTACAGATAATCCACTTCCACAGCAGGACGTTCTCGGTTCAGCAGAAGACTAAATTGACATTTACCCCTTGCGCCTTTTTGCAGGGGGTGTAGATTTTTTAGGGGAAAAACAATGCCTTTAGTAAAACACACATTTGTAGCGTTTTTTTTTGTAGCGGTGCTTTTTTTTGTATGCCCGCTTTATGCAAAAGCCCCTTCTTATCCCTTATGGTTTACTGATGAGGGACTTGAAGAAATTTTTCCCCAATCGCAATACATTCGCGAACACGGCGAAGGAAAAACAAAACATGCTGCGGAAAACGATGCCGTGTCCTACATTGCCCGCTATTTTGAAACAGAGGTAAGCGTAAGTTCCGTTACCTCCATAAACGCAGTTCAGTCAAATAAGCAAACAAAAATTACAGAAACTACGGATATACAAAACGCCATAAACTCTAACATAAAACTCTTTGCAATAAAATACACAGAATCATTTTACGAAAAAAAAGCAAAAACCTACCACGTTGTAGCATACATAGACAGAAAAGACGCTTGGAATCAATACGCGAGTACAATTCAGGTGTCGCGCGATGAATTTATAGATTTTTACGAACGAGCAAAAAATTCGGAAGATGCAATCCAAAGAATCAGATTGTACACTTCTGCACTTGATTCTGGAAATTCATTTAATGAAAAACTCACTTTTGCAAATGCAATTTCGGAAAAACTCACAAAACAAAAATATGCTCAAGATAGGCAAATTCTTTCGGCACTTCCGAGCATTATTCGCGATGAGCAAATTTCAAATGCGGTGTACATACAAATAAATCACGATTTTTCGGGCATTGTGGAAAACGCGCTCCGTGCCGCGCTTACGGATGTGGGCTTTGCGCTTACAAAAACGCGCACTCAGGCGGCGTACATAGCTGATGTTGACGTTAATTACAATTCAAGTCAAAATGGAACAAGTTTTGTTATGAATCCCGAATTGAGATTTTCACTTGAAGGAAAAAAAGGTAGTGTTTACACTTTTAACACAGAAACTGAGCGCGTTTTAGCTCCGTCTGTTGAATCGGCTGAAAAACTTTCGGCAAAAGACCTTGCTCAAAAAATTCAAGAAACGCTTGCGCCAGATATGAAAAATTCTTTGGGATTATAAGGAAAAAATATGAATAAAAAAATCGGCATAAAAACTTTTGTATTTTTTGCGTTTACAATTTTTGTTAGCGCAAAAGTTTTTGCACAAACTGGTGCGGTTTGGGTAATGCCAACAGAAGTTTCGGATTTGAGTGTGGCAGAAGCAAAATGGCTTCCTGGCGAAGTTCATCGTGCGTTTAGACAAAATTTTACAAATTATACAATTTTTACAGTTGCCGATGAAGACGCAGATGCCCTTGCGAAGATTCAGGGGCGGTCGTATAACGTAAACATTAGCGAAGCTGACGTTGTGCGAATGGGACGGCAAACAGGCGCAAAATACGTTATTCGTTCTACGCTAAAAAAGACACCGAACGGCTATACATTTTCTGCGGTTTTTCAAGATTTGGAAAAAGGAACGCGCTATGCAGAAAGTTCTAGTTCGGTAAAACTTTCCACATTGCTTTATGATACACCAGGTTGCGCCGTAAACGATGTTACCGTAAAATTGTGCAAAACTCTTGACCGAGTTTTTGCTGGTGCGGAGCTTACAAGACTCACAGAAACAATGCTTATGAAAGGCGAAGATTCAATTTCTGATGAAGACCAAATGCGGTATTATAAAGAAGAAGAAGCGCGTATAAAAAAGCAAATTGACGATGCAAACAAAATAATTCAGCAAAATACTGCAAGCACGGATGAAGAAGCAGAATTACAAGTTACAATTGCAACTTTGCAAAAACAAAAGCTAGAAACTTTGCAAAAACAAAACGAAGCTCGGCAAAAGCGCATAGAAGAAGAAGCAAAGCAGCGTTTGGCAGATTTGGAAAAAGAAGCGGAACGAAGTTTAGAGCAAAAAAAGAGAATTAGCGAACAGCAAAAAATTCTTGCGGAAAAAATTCAAGAAGTTCGGCAAAGCAATTTTGAAAGTGCAAGTCTTTCCGCAAAAATTTCGCAAATTGAAGCCAAGAAAAAAGCCGTTGTAGAAATTAGAAAAGATTTTGACAAAGACAAAGAAGAAATCACTGCTCGTTATGAAACTGAATATCTTGCAAAGGCTGATGAAATAATGAATGCGCCGCTAAGAAGTGCGCAAAAAGATGGAAACGGAAATATGCTTCCGCAAGTGCGTGAATTGCGAAATGATGACATTGCGGTTGCCCAAAAAGAAATTTATGCTCGCCGCGATTCTGAAATCAAGGAGTATGAGAAAAATTCAGAAAAAGCAGAAAATGAATTGATTTCCCAAGTAAAAGCTCAGCAAAAGGATTTAACGGCGGAAGTTATTGCAGACAGCATAAAAAATCGCGATTTGCGGCTTTATGTTAGCCCTTATGATGGCGGAAATTTGGGCTGGAACGTTTTGATTGTTTTTGATGGAAAGGATTTTGTAGATTCAAATTCTTCATCGCTTATAAATTACGAAGATATAATCTTTTTGGCTTACACTGATGTTACGGGAAAAAAATTAGATACGCGCAAAAACTCTTATCTTGTGGACGACAACTATTTGGACACGGTTGACTTGTGGTCTAGCCTTTTTGCAAACAACGCAAATCCAATCAATGCAGAAATTTATTATCACGTAGAGCCAGAGTCTAGCAACAAGCCTTCGCAGTACAAAATAATTTTTTCAAAATTAGTTATAAAAAATACGGCAACGGGCAAAAAAATATTAAGCAAAAACCTTTCGTATTCTCAAACTTTAAGTTATGAACCCGCTTACGACATTCGGAATAGAGCCGTTGTTGCCATTGCAGAAAAACGCACTGCCGAACAAAAAGAAGCTCAAAAAAAGCAACAAGAAAAAAAAGAGGCAGCACAAGAACGTAAACAAGCCGTAAGCGACTGGTTTTCCGAAAAAGAAGATGTCTTTGAAAAAAAATACGAAGAGTATGGGCAACTCTATAACACTATTTATGCAGACCTTTCTTTTGACCCAAAACCTGGCTTTGATGTTGGTCTTACAATGACTATGTTGTCGCACGTTTTTCTTTGTGCCGAAGGCGGTATGTTACCTTTTGTTGGAAACCTTAATGCTGTGGCGAGTGGTTATGAAGCAGGATATTTTGCAGTAGGATTTGGGGGAAACGTTCGCTTAAAAGTACCTTTTGTTCCAAATATTTTTGCTTCTATAGAAATGGGTATGTATGAGCTAGACCTTGAAAATGGATATATAGACAATGGGTATTATGAAGATAACTGGAGAGGTGCCTTAGGAAAGATAAATGTGGGCGTAGATATTCCAATATTTAGGTATCTTTCCGTTATTTCTGTTGGGTCATTTTTCTGGACATCACAGGGGGCAGGCTTTAAATTTGGAATTGGAATTGGCATTTCAGGCTCTGCACTATTTAACTCCGTGTTAGACAACTTATAGGAGAATGAATATGAGAAAATGTGTTTTGTCTTTAGCATTTATTTTTACGCTTTCCTTTTTGTTTTTTTCTTGTAGTGGTACTTTGCCTACAGAATTTCCACCATCAAATTTTAAGGTGAGTTACGTAGGCTATTATGACGCAAGTGGAACAAGTTCTAGTAGGTATTTTAAAGTATTTACATGGGATGACGATGATAGTGTAAGTTACTACAATTTATACGCATATACAGATGATCTTTCTATCATAAAGGAAAATTTGCACACTAATTATTATATTAGAACAGTTGCTACCTATTATACATCTGACCCAAAAGCTAAATTTTTACTTGATGCTTATAAAAACAACTCTACAAGCTATTTTGCTAAAGCGACACTTTCTGTAGATTCTAGTTATTATTCAACATTAAATTTTAATTCTTCCACAGGAGAAGTAAGTTGGACGGAGTTTGTTGAGCCTAATATAAGTGCGGAAAAATATGGGGGATGTTACATACTTTTAGGATTACCTTACAGATATAATAATAAAGAAACTGCTTTTATTAGTGCTTCTTCTACTTCATCATCTACAAAAGTATCTATTGGTTCATCAAGCAACAGCTACAAAACTATTTACGTATTTAAAAATAATACTTCTTTTAACATAAACACAGATGAGTTTGATTACTATCCCGATTCGGACTCAGTCTCTGTGTCCAAGTACTTATCATATTATTTTGCTGTTTATGTAAATATAAGTGATGTAGAGACAAGTTCCTATAGCAATGGTTCTTATTACTTTCGTATGACACCTTGGACGCAACTAAAATAGTTATTCGCTAAAGTCGTACACGGGCAGTGTGTCTGGTAAAAATATAAAAAATTTGGTGTAAGGCAAAAGCATTTCGCCAGTTTGTACGTAAACAGGGGCTGTAAGTAGAACATACATAAAAATTCCGTGTTCTCCGTTGCATTGCCCTTGTTTTATAATTTGCAAAACTGTTAATTCCATTCCGCCTTCGTGATTCAACGTTCTAAAATCCGCTGGCAAAGAAAAAATCATTTGTTTTGTATAACTAGCGTTTTGAAAACCCTGCTATGTGATTATTCTTCAACTTTTTTGCTTACAAATAATTTTACATCATCTGTAAAACCAAATAAATCAAGAAGTTGCTTTGAATAAACTCTTGAAGTCATAGAACTTACTGTTCCTTCTGAATAATAATCAGATCCGTCAATTTTGTACGGACCAACAACAAGATTTTTATCTTTTGTAATAATTGGGTCTTTTCCATTTTTATTACGTCTTGAAGTAGACTTGTGAATCAGATTATCTTCAACAATTTTATCGAATTTTTTTGAGTCTTTACTAAACAAAATAGAACATATCGTATTTAAATATCCATTCCAAGCTGTTACATCGTATTTTTCATTTTCAAATGTGATGTGCGAAATATTTGTATTCTCCATGCGAGTTTCTACATCACTTGCTGGATACTCACCATCTTCAAAATCATCCAATGCTGTTCTATATTTTCTTGTACGAGGTAATGGTGCTGTTATGGCTTTGCAAGCTCTACTTGCCAAATCTTCATTTCGCTTTTTTATTTCATCTTCATTCCAATCTTGAATATTTTTTACAGGATCTGATACAAAGAAGCCTGTAAAATCAATTTTACTTCGTTTTTGATTCCATGGCAGATTTGAAATTTTAGAATTACAAGACTGTGAAAGCGGTGTAAGATTTCC
>CALCEK010000197.1 GCA_937900125.1 uncultured Treponema sp.
TTTATCTTAAAATTTTAGACAAAATCTTGATGAAAGATTCAATAGAAATCCTAAACTATTTAAAAGAAGTAAATGGATTGGAAGAAAAATATAAAAGTCTTCAAGCTGAGATGGAAGAAAAATATAAAAGTCTTCAAGCTGAGTTGGAGTCTAAATATCAATTAGACAAATTCCTCCTGGATAAAAAATACAAAAATAGCATTTTGGGTTGGAATGCTCAAAAGAACATTATTAGCAAATATTTAATAGAAAAAGATGAGGAAAAAATAAAAATAATAAATAAGATGGAAAAGGAAAGAGAACAAATCAAAGATAAAAAAGCACTTGAAAATCTAGAAAAAGACCTTAAGGTAGCCAAAGATGAACTAAAGGAAATCAGAACTTTAAGGAAAATATTCGCTTTAAAAAATGAAGCTCTAAAAAAGGGAAAGGAAGGACAGAATGCTTTTAGAAGTGATGCTTTTGCAAATAATGGCGGAAATATTCATGATAATAAATAATTATTACTAATTTAATTTATTTGATTCTTTGTGATTTCTTTCTAATAAACTTCTTTAATTTTAAATAAATCCACAAAACTTAAAGTTTCCTTAAATTGCGGAATATTTAAAAGGGTCAGAAAAAAAACGTTCACAAGCGCAATCAAAACCATTCCCGCAGTTGCAGGGCGCACAGTAGAAAATGCCGCCTGAACTCCCGCTTTTTTTTGGAAATCGGTAAAAAAGCGCGAAATTAGCATAATTATAATTAGCGAAGGTAAAACTTCCCCAATGGTTGTTACAATTCCCCCTATAGGTCCGTATAGTTCTACGCCGCAATACGTTGCAAGATTTATTCCTATCGGACCTGGAGTGCTTTCGCTAATGGCAAGCATTGTGTAAAATTTTTCCGAAGACAAAAGTGCGTAGCGTTCAACTAAAATCTGTTGCATAAAAGTTGCCGCAACAAGTCCTCCGCCAATCGCAAAAAGTCCAACGTAAAAAAATATGGCGAAAAGTTTTAAAAGCCCCAGTAAACCTGTCATTTTTTGTCCTCGGTTGCATTTATTTTCTTAAGATTTCCTGAAAAATACGCAATTCCTATTCCACACAAAGCGGAAAGTAAAATTACAATTACTGAAGGAATCCTTAAAAAGTAAATTCCACAAAACGAAAAAATGTAAAAAATCAGAGCCCACCAATTTTTTATGGATTTTTTTGCAAAATTTATAACGGAATAAGTTAAAAGAGCTGTTACCGCCACATTTATTCCCTTTAAAGCCTTTTGAATCCAAATTATATCTTGAAAATTTGAAATAAAAAGCGAAATGATTGTAATTACAATGATTGAAGGGCTTACTATTCCCGCAGTTGCAAAAATTCCCCCAACAATGCCCCGCCTTTTGTACCCCACAAAAGTTGAAACATTTACCGCGATAACACCAGGTGTCACCTGAGAAATTGCATAATAATCGAGCAAATCTTCAGGACTTGTCCAGTGCCGTTTGTTTGCCAATTCTTTTTCAAGAAGCGGAAACATTGCGTATCCGCCCCCAAATGTAATTGCCCCAATTTTAAAAAATGTTAAATAAAGGTCAAAAAGTTCCTTCATTCCTTATTTTTTCCTAAAAAAACATTTTGATTTCGTCCGTACAATTCAGAAAGTTCAGAAAGGAATTTTGCGCCGTTTGAATCAAGCAAATTGCCTTCCATTCGCCACGTCCAGTTTGTTCCCGTTGTAGAAGGAAGATTTATGCGCCCCTCAGTTCCGATTCCATAAATGTCTTGTAGCGGAATAATGCAAGTGTCCGCAATAGAAGAAAATGCAAGTTTTACAAACGATTTTACCAAATCTTGAACATTAGCATTTTTATCTAAGCCCAAATAGCGTTTTGCGTTTTTGCGCATTGTTTCGGAACAAGATGTAAAATACCCTGCGGTAGTATCATTATCGTGAGTTCCTGTGTAAACCACCACATTTGAAGTTTTAAAATTATGCGGCAAATCTTTTGAAGAAGCACTTTCCACATTCCACTTATTTTCGTTAAATGCAAATTGCAAAATCTTCATTCCAGGGAATCCGCAACTATCGCGCAAAGATTCAACTTCGGGCGTAATCACACCCAAATCTTCCGCAATAATTGGAAGATTTCCAAGCCGTTTTTTTATTTCGTCAAAAAGTGCCTTATCAGGTCCCTTTGTCCACTCACCTTTAATTGCGTTCGGCGAGCCGTATGGAATTTTCCAATAAGCTTCAAAACCTCTAAAGTGGTCAATTCGAACAATGTCAACAAGGCGCAACATTCCGCGGATTCGCTCCACCCACCAAGAATAATTGTCTGCCTTTAAAGCTTCCCAATCGTAAAGCGGATTTCCCCACAACTGCCCCGTTGCACTAAAGTAGTCAGGCGGAACTCCTGCACAAGCTGTTTGCAAAAGCGTTTCGGAATCAAACTGAAAAAATCTGCGCTCGGCCCAAACATCCGCAGAATCAGCTGCAACAAAAATCGGAATGTCGCCAATGATTTTTATATTAAGATTATTTACATATTTCTTGAGCTTTTGCCATTGTTCGTTAAAGAAAAACTGAATTACTTTGATTTGTTAAATATCTTGAACATGGGAAGCCTGCCACTTTGAAACAGAATTTGAATCGTGAGAAGCTAAATCTTTTGGCCAAGCTTGATTCCACATACTTTTTTCGCCAGAGATTCCTTCTTTTTGGCATTTTTCGTCGTAGAATTTTTTTATGCTTGTGTACGACGCAAAATTGTCAAGCCACACAGATTGGTCGTTTTTAAAAGCTTCGTACAAAACGCGGTCTTTGGAAGTGCAATGAGAAAGGAAATATTCCGCACATTTGTATAGCACTGGCATTTTCCACCAGACAACAGAGCCATAATCAATATTCCCAGTGGATTTTATATAGTCGGGGGGAATAACATCTTCTGCCCTCGCCCAGCCAGAATCGACTAAAAAATCAAGGTCAATTAAAAGCGGATTTCCAGCAAATGTTGAAAAACTTGCATAGGGACTATCCCCATACCCCGTAGGGCCTAATGGCAAAACCTGCCACAAAGTTTGATGCGCACTAGCTAACCAATCGGCAAAAGCATAGGCCGCTTTTCCAAGTGTTCCAATACCAGGCGTTCCAGGTAACGATGTTATATGAAGCAAAACGCCACTTTTTCGCTCTTTCATAAAAACCTCACAAAGTAACAAAATTTATTCTACAAATTACCTATAGGATAACACAGCTTTTGCGGATTTTCAATAAATGCTTAAAGCGGTTTAAAATGTGGATTTTTAAATGGAGGATTTGGGGGCGAGCGATTTTTCTAACACCGCATTTTTTCTTAGAAAAAAAATCCTAAAAAAAACAAAATGCGCATTTTCACGCTCGCCCCCACATACATTTTTTTTGCTACACGAAAATTTTATTCCGTTGGGCGTTTTTTTAATTTGCTACTATCAATTACAGCTTGCCCCTTTCCTGTTGCTTGTTCCATCATAGCACGCACTTTTAGCGGTAAACCATAAAGTGTAATAAAACCTTGCGCATCTTTGTGGTCGTACAAAGAGCCAGTTGCAAAACTTGCAATGCTTTCGTTGTACAAACTATATGGGCTAAAACTTCCAGCCCCACGAATTGTTCCCTTATAAAGGCGCAATTTTACCCAACCAGTAACATTTTCTTCAATTTTATCCTGAAAAGCCATAATGCCTTCCATTAAAGTTGTAAACCATTTGCCGTCATAAATCAATTCGGCTTCGCGCAAGCTTAAAGTTTGCTTAAAATGATATGTATCACGGTCAAGGCACAGATGGTCAAGTTGTTCGTGGGCAAACTGCAAAATCGTTCCGCCAGGAGTTTCGTATACACCACGACTTTTCATTCCAACCATACGATTTTCAACAAGGTCAACGAGCCCTACTCCGTTTCTGCCGCCAATTTCATTTAAAAGCTGAACAATCTGTAGCGGAGAAAGTTTTTTGTCATTTACAGAAACCGCCTCGCCTTTTTCAAATTCAATTTTTACATATTCGCCTTCGTCAAGAGCTTCTTCTGGGAGTTTTGTAATTTTGAGCATATTTTTCCAATTCGCTTCATTTTCAGTTTGCTCAAGCTCCAAGCCTTCGTGACTAATATGCCAAACATTTTCATCGCAACTGTAAGAACTTGCCTTTTTCATAGGAACTGGAATATTGCGTTCTTCAAGATAGGCAATTTCGGCTTCGCGGCTATCGAGAGTCCACTTTGAATCGCGCCATGCCGCAATCACTTTAAGGTCGGGCGCAAAAGCCTTAATTGCAAGCTCAAAGCGCACTTGGTCGTTGCCCTTTCCCGTTGCTCCGTGACAAATTGCCACAGCGTTTTCTTGACGCGCATATTCTACAAGGATTTTTCCAATAAGCGGACGCGCCGTTGACGTTCCCAAAAGATATTTGTCTTCGTACAAACAATTTGCCTTTACCGCAGGCCAAACGTATTCTTTGCAGTATTCTTCGCGAGCGTCAACCACGTAACAAGCAGCCGCTCCCGTTTTTAGTGCGCGTTCTTTAATTGTTGGCCAGTCATCGCCTTGACCTAAATCTATGCAAACCGCAATAACATCAAAATCGTAATTTTCCTTTAGCCATGGAATGATAACAGTTGTATCTAATCCACCTGAATACGCTAAAATGACCTTATCTTTTGCCATAATCGCCTCTTAAAAAAAAATGAAATTTTATGCAATTATTATACATTTTTTGTCATAAATATGCAACACTCACCTTACACTGATTTTTAGCTTTTTACCATTTTACATAAGCAGCTTGAACGCTAAATGGAATGCCGAGTTTTCATGCAATTGTAAAGGAAAAACTGAAATCTACCGCCCGCGCCCCGCCGTTTTCCGCAAAATAAGGATTTCATTTTTGGATTTTTGCTTTCTTTATGATAAGGATTTGTACTTTTTCCAAAAACAGCTCGCCTTATTTTAAGGAACTCTGACTTTCTGCTTGGGCGACATTCCTTAAAATAAGGAAACGCAATCTGAGCAAAAAATGGATTTCCTTATTTTGAGAAACGAGTGGCAGTTGATTTGAACGGCTTTTTTCATTTTTTCTCCTTCTGCAAGCCTTATGAAGATATTTTAAGTATTCAAAAAGGCAAAATTGTTTCAATGTCACGATGACATTTTGAGAAAACGGCTCGGCGAGCGAATGTCATTTTTACATTCGCAAAAAACGGCGGAAGCCGCAAAATGTCATTTTGACGCTTGCTCAAAACCGCTCAGGCGTGGCACGGCATTATGACATTCGGGAAAAATAGCAAAAATGGGCAAGCGTCATTTTGACATTGGCGGAAAAGTGGCAAAGTGAGGAAATGTCATTGTGTATTTTCCCGACCTATTGACGATTCACCATAAAATGCTATATCCTTTGGTAAGGTTTGATAACCTTTGGCAAGGTTTAAGGTGAATTATGGAGAATTTCGGGCAATATCTGACGGTACAGGACGCTTCTAAAAGGCTTGGCGTTTCGGTCTCAACGCTCCGCAACTGGGACAAGAGCGGGAAACTGAAATCACAGCGCAATCCTTACAACGACTACCGCATTTACAGGCAAGAGGACATCGAAGCCGTTTTGCAGACGCTCCATGCAGGGAAATCGGCAAAGCCAACCGTGCGGCTTCCCAAAAAAGACATCGGCGAGTTCACGGGCAAAGTCATTCAGGGCGACTGCCTCGAAGTTTCCTTTTCCCTGAGTATACTAGATACCAGACAGTTTGTTCAACAAGTGTGTTTTACGGAGGATTTTATGCGTATTATAAAAGCATGGCTCGGCAATGAGCCGAAAATCACGGGGGTATGCGCCGCCGTTTCTGCCCTTTCCCTCATTCTTTCGATTACGGGGGCGCTCTCTTCCGCGCTTCCCTTTGACATCGCGTGGCTGGCGGTGTTTTTGTGCGGGATTCCGATTCTGGTGGGGGCGTTCTGCGGCGTGGCCTTTGAGCATGACATCAAGGTGGATGTGCTGGTCTCGCTCGCACTCATTGCGTCCGTGGCGACGGAGGAATATTTTGCGGCGGGCGAAGTCGCGCTTATCATGCAAATTGGCTCGCTCCTTGAGGATTTAACTTCGGCGAGGGCAAAAAAGGGCATCGAGAATCTTGTGCGCCTTACGCCCCAGACCGCCTGTGTCCTTCGCGGCGGCGCGGAGTCGGTCATTCCCGCTGAGGATGTGCGCGTGAGCGACGAGCTTGTCGTGCGGGCGGGAGAGACAGTTCCCGTGGACGGCGTGATTCTGGGCGGGGAGACGAGCATCGACCAGTCCGTGATGACGGGCGAGAGCATTCCCGCTGACAAAAAGGCGGGCGACGCTGTTTCCAGCGGAACGGTGAATCAGTTCGGCACATTCACGATGAGGGCGACCGCCGTGTGCGCCGACAGC
>CALCEK010000198.1 GCA_937900125.1 uncultured Treponema sp.
GGATTTTTACAAGCGGTTCTATTGAAACTTTTGCGATTGTGCTTACAATAGGTCTTATTTCTGGACTTTATTCGTCTTTGTTTATTAGTTCTTCATTTATTTCGTTTATGCGCAGAAATTGGCAGGGTGACAAAAAAGCTGTTGCGCACAGACGCGGTGTAGAAGTTTAAAACTCGAAAATCTGTTCGGGAGGGTGGCTGTCTTGCATTAATTTGTGAGGCAGCCAATTTTTTTATGGAAGTGATTCGTGCAAAAGTTTTAGGATTTTGTATGGGAGTGCGCAGGGCTGTAAAATTAGCTGAAAATACTCTTAAAACAAATGGAAATTCTGCTGATTTATACACACTAGGCCCTTTGATACACAACGAAACTGTCCTAAAACAATTATCTGAAAATGGTCTTAAAATATTAGATTCCGATTCTGATTTTGAAACAAAAAAAAATGCCTGTGTTATAATTAGGGCGCATGGAACAACACCGAATGTTTTAAGAAAACTTTCAGAAAATTCCATAAAAATTATAGATGCAACTTGCCCGCGTGTACAATTAAGTCAAAAACGTGTTTCGGATGCGGCTTTGGGCGGAACACAAATTATAATTGCTGGCGATAAAAATCACGGCGAAGTAGTTAGTTTGAGCGGTTTTGCGGAAAAAGGCGGAAATTCAGTTTGCGTTGTGCAAAATTCATTGGAAGCAGAAAAAATTTTTGTGCAAAAAAAAGCACTTTTGATTGCACAAACAACTTTTAGCTTAAGCGAATTTGAAAAGATTGAAAAAATCTTAAAACAAAAAAATCCAAATCTTCAAGTGTTTAATTCAATTTGTAATGCAACGCGCGACCGCCAAAGCGCACTTTGCGAATTGCGTGGCAAAGCTGACGGAATCCTTGTTGTAGGCGGAAAAAACTCCGCAAACACAAAACGTTTGTATGAAACAGCCTGTTCAATTTGCAAAAAAACGGCATTAATCGAAACAGAATCAGAAATCCCCGATGATTTTTTCCTTTTAAATCGCGTTGGACTAACCGCTGGCGCAAGTACCCCTGATGACGTTATCAATTCAGTTGAAAATCGGCTTTTAGAAAAATCGGCTTCCAAAAATCCTGCCCGTACACTTGACTAAGCATTTTGCGGTGAGTAAAATCGATTTGCGGGCTAAAATAAGGAGTTTTTTAGATGGGTAAGATTTCATCTCGGCTTGAAAAGATTCAGAATAAGCATTATTTTGCGGCATTTTCTGTTTTTCACGCGCTTGTTGTTTTGGTATTTCTAATTTCTTTTTTTGTAAATCCAAAACGAATCGGCATAGATGCAAATCTTATGAATATGCTTCCTGCGTCTTTTGAGCAAAAGGCTGTCGGTAAAGCCGATGAACTTTTGACTGACGGCAGGGCGAATCACGTGTATATTCTTGTTACAAATCCTGATTTTTCTGTTGCGCGTGAAGTTGCGGTTCAAGTTTACGATGAGTTAAATGAAAAATTCCCTTCAAAGTTTAAATCAATTTCTTTGTATTCTGAACTTTCTGCTACGGACGATATTTTGGATTTTATTTACAAATATCGCTGGAATCTTTTGGATGACAAAACCGCCACTGACATTTTAAACGGTGGCGCGGAAGCTTTTGCAGAAAATTCGCTTATGCAAATATATTCGGGCTGGAATGTTAGCGGTTTAGATAGAATTGAAGACGACCCGTTTATGCTTACAGAATATGGAATTAACCGATTTTTGCAAAGTGTACAGCAATCTGGAACTGCAATGAGTTTAAAAGATGGTGTTCTTGCATCTTTTGTAAATGATTTGTGGTACGTTATGATTTCTGCTGAATTGAGCGAGGAAGGAGCGCAACTTGCAAGCAAAGAAAACGGAATCGCAAAAATTTACAGTGTTTGTGAGCCTTTAGAAAAAGACGGAGTTCGTTTTGTTTATCAAGGAACACCATATCATAGCTACAAAAATTCAAGTGAAGCGTCAACCGAAATTACAACAATTTCTTCAATTTCTATGATTGCGGTTATTATCATTTTATTTTTTGTTTTTAAAAGCCCCATTCCGATAGTCGCTTCCATAGGCACAATTTTAATTTCTATTCTTACGGCTTTTCTTTCTTGTTTGGTGATTTTTGGGAATGTTCACATTTTGACACTCGTTTTTGGCACATCGCTCATTGGCTCTTGTATAGATTACAGTTTGCACTTTTTTATCAACTGGAAAGCAAACGCAAAATTGAATTCGGGAAAACAGATTCGCTCGTCAATGCTTCGCGGATTGAGTCTTTCGCTAATTTCTACGGTATTGTGTTTTGGAATCCTACTTTTTGCCCCATATACGCTTTTAAAACAGATGGCGACTTTTTCAATATTCGGCTTAGTTTCATCGTATATGACGGTTATCTGCATTTATCCATTTATTCCGCTGCCAAAAGAATCTAGCAGAAGTTTGCGCCTTATGCGATTTTTAAAAATCCCCGACTGGTACAACCGAAAACTTGTTGGAAGAATTGCGGTTACAACTTTGTTTTTAATTCCAATTGTCCTTTTTGCAATTTTCCACAAAAATGTTGGGATTGAAAACGACTTAAATAAATTGTATTCAATGGAAGGAAGACAACTTGCGGACGAAATTGAAGCTGGCGAAATTTTGCAATACAATCCGTCGGGATGGTTTATAATTCGCGGGGACACAGAAGCAGATGTCCTTTCAAAAGAAGAAAATTTGGCTGACACTATAAAAACTTATAGTAAACAAAATCAGCAAAATGCTTCATATCTTGCGTCTACGCTATTTGTTCCATCGCTCGCAGCGCAAAAAAAATCCAAAGCCGCAAGCGAAAAACTTTTAGCTCTTGCTGAATCGCAGTATGAGGCAATCGGTTTAGAAAGCGACGATGCCGCAGATTTACGCGCAATGTTTGCAGAAAGCAAAGACGATTTTATTTCATTTGAAAAAAACACAGTGCCAGATTTCTTTTCTGATTTGATTTCTGACGTGTGGCTTGGAAAAATTGACGAAAGCTACTATTCCGTTTTAGTTCCTTCTGTAACAATGGATTTAAATGTTTTCCGCGAATTTGCGGACGAAAGCAATGACATTTTTTATGTTAGCAAAATTGAAGATACTAATGTGGATTTAGACAAATTGACAAAAATGATTTTGATACTTTTTGGTTCAGCATATATTGTTATTTTTGTAATTTTAAAATTCTTTTATTCAACAAAACAGTCATTTAAAATAATTTCAATTCCGCTGTTGATTTTGCTGACTGTAGCCGCTGTTTTTGCCGCCGCAAACATAAAACTTGAATTCTTTTCAATCACGGGCATAATCCTCGTTTTTGGGCTTGGTTTGGACTACATTATTTATATGATGGAAAACGAAAAAAATCCCAAAAATTCAGACGATTCTGTGCTTGAACCATTTGCAATTTTGCTTTCATTTATAACGACAATTATTTCTTTTGGCGCACTTTCTTTGAGCAATTTTGCACCTGTTCACTTGATTGGACTTTCAATTTTTATAGGATTGATTGTTGCCTATTTTAGCTCCGTGTTTTACAGCAGAAATTCTCCAGAACTCGATTCCGAAAAATAAAAGATGGTTCGCGGGCGAAGTCTATCGCTCAACATAACGTGGCGGCAGGAACACACAACAATGTTGTTAGAAAAATTAAGTCTTTTTTAAGAAAATCAACCTAAAAATTACATTGAATTAAGCCGATATTTCCGATATAGTAAATTTGTTCGGATTTTTCGGACAAAAGTGTTTTAAGGGAATCTCTAAAAATTGCTATTTTTAGAGGTAGTGGTATCTCGAAAAAATTATCTAAAACGAGTTTTTCGAGATGCCCTAAAGCAATTTTATCCGTTAATTCTCGGAGTGGGAGAACTAGCGGAAAAATCTGTATAAAGGGGGGAATATACTTCTATGAAAAAATTGCTTGTTGGTGCAGCTCTTTTTTGTGCTGCAATTTTTGCATTTGCGTACAATCCGCCGTTTAATGGCGAAGATTTGTATCGTTTAACAAATCCAGATTTGCTTTCTTCAACTTCGGCAAGCGGAGGACCGATTTTTTCCGTTATTCCAGCGTCAATCACGTTAAACCCGTCTTTGTTAGCGTGGGAACAACGAACGATTGTGAACCTTAGTTACACTGGCTTAATAGACGCAAGCGAGCGTAATACAAGCGATTCAAAATACGGTCAGGGATTTCAAGTGGGGCTTGCAATTCCTACAAAGTTGATGGTTTTTTCTGGAACAGTGCAGGGCGTGTTTTCAAGATTGCCTGGACTTGACGCGGGAAATTCCCTTGTGCTTCATTTGGGAGCTTCAAAAGATGTTACAGAACGCCTTTTATTCGGAATGAATATTTATGGCGGTTATTATTTTGACGGCACTGGCGGAAACGATTTTACCGTTGGAGCTGACCTTGGCGCGTTGTATCAATTTGACGATATGGGATTTTTAAAAAGTCCGCGCTTGGGAGTTGCCATTTTGAACATGGGAAAACCGCTTGTAAATAGCAATATTAAAGTTTTAGGAATCAACGGAACGGCAGAAAATGTGTCTTTCCCTGCAATTTTTACACCGAGCGTTTCTTTTGCAGCCACTTTGTTTGAAATTCAGGATTTTAAAGGCGGATTTAGTGCTGATCTTTCGTTCCCGACTTTCCAAAATGTTGCGTTTGCAACCGCATTTGGTTTTGCCTACAAAGATATTGTTAATTTGAACATCGGTTGGAACGTAAACTTGCGCGAACTTATCAATAAATCGATTGTAAACTGGCCAAGCGTTGGTCTTTCCTTTAAATTTTCAATCACATCGGCAACAATCGCAAAAGCCAGCAACGATTGGGAAAAGAGCGAAATTCGCCCTTCACTTGCGTGGCAAAATCTTAACGGTGGAATTCAAGCAATCAGCGCGGGCGTAACAATGGATTTAGGAATGAGAGACACAACGCCGCCCGAAATTATTTTGTGGGACGGAGAGGAGGAGTAAAATGAAAAAAATTACAAAAGTATTAGCTCTTTCAACCGTTTTTTGCGCAAATGCGCTTTTTGCAGAAAAAGCTCCCGTTTATATTTCTCCAAATAACGATGGTATAAAAGATACATTGGAAGTTCCGCTTCAGGTAAAAGAAAAACGCTATGTTATGGAATGGGCGTTTATTATCACTGATGAAGAAGGAAATGTTGTTAGAACAATCGGGAACAAGGAAAAACGTCCCGATAAATTTACATTTATTACCTTTTTTAAGTCGTTGTTTAAGCCAAAAACGGGCGTTACAATTCCGTCCACACTCACGTGGAATGGAATTTGCGATGATGGCTCGGTTGCCCAAGACGGATTGTATTATTATCAGTTTACCGCAAGCGATGATAATGGGAATACGGCGCAATCTTCAAAATTGAAAGTGATTGTTGATAACACCGCGCCTGTTGTGGAAATTGCGGAATTAAGCGATTCTCAGAAAAATTTTGGTGAGGGCGACAAATCAGTTTTGGTGATTGACCAAAAAGGTTCCTCTGAAACTTTGTGGACTGCTTCTATTACAGATGGCGCAGGAAAATCCGTACATTCGTATAGGTGGGAAAAATCTGAGCCACTTTTGCTTATGTGGGACGGAACTGATGATTCTGGAACGCCTGTACCAGATGGCGTATATTCGTATAGTATTACTTCAACTGATGAAGCGGGAAATGTTGCCGAAAAAGCGGGTGTAAACAATATTATTTTTTCTGCTGAAAAACCAGTCGTTAGTATAGCTATTAACGGGTCAAAATATTTTTCACCAGAAACAAAAAGTCCTTTGTCCACAATCGCCTTTGATGTTTCCATTCCTTCGCCAAAGTCCGCCGTATCCGCTCTCGTAAAATGGGCTGTAGAAATAACGGACAAAAATGGTAAGAATGTGTACAAAAGCTATTCAGGCGAGTCCGATTCTCCTTCATCAATCATTTTTGACGGAAAAGATTCAAACGGAACTTTGCTCCCCGATGGCGAATACGTTGCACGGGTAACAGCGCGTTATTTGAACGGCTATGAACCCGCCCCTTTAACATCCCCCGTTTTTGTTCTCGACACAAAAGCCCCAGAGGCAAGTGTTAGCGTTTCTGAAAAAGTGTTTAACGCTTCGGACGCGCTTGTTATTTCGCAAAAACAAACTTCCGTTGAACCCGCATACACGGGGGCTAAAAATTGGACTGCAAAAATCGTTGACCAAAATGGAAGAGCTGTACGTCAGTATAGTTTTGGGTCAGCCTTGCCACAGTCAATTTCTTGGAATGGCACGGACGACTCTGGAACTCTTGCGCCAGATGGTGAATATCATTATGAACTTGTGGTTTCTGAACTTGCGGGAAACATTAAAACTGTTAATTCCGAAAAATTCGCGCTTGACACTAGCAAAACCGAGCTTCTTTTAAGTGCGAGTCCTGATGAATTTTCTCCAAATGGGGATGGGATTCAGGATATTTTAACCTTTAAGCCTGTTGCAAAAGCTTCTAGCGGAATTGAAGCCTACACGCTTGAAATTTTGGATTCCAACGGAAAAACAGTCCGCTCATTTAAAGGACAAAATTCGCTTCCTGCTTCAATTTCTTGGGACGGAAAAAATGACAAAGGCTCGGTTGTTGCAGACGGAACTTATTCTGCCCGCTTAGAAACTGTTGCAAATAGTGGCGACAGTGCGGAAACAAAATCGGCAAACTTTACGGTTGACACCCAAGCTCCAGAAATTGCAGCTCTTACAAATTACAATGTTTTTTCTCCAGATGGAATAAGCTCTAAGCAAGAAATTCCTGTTAGCGTTACAAAAAGTTCTTCTGAAAACAAATGGACGGCAAGCGTTGTAAATAGCAGTGGCAAAACAATAAAAACTTTTGCATGGGAAAACGGCTCAATTCCGAATTTTGCATGGAACGGCACAGACGATAATGGAAACAAAGTTGCAAATGGAACGTATTCTATCGTTTTGTCCGCGCAAGATGCTGCAGGAAACAAAACAAGCCAAACTTTGCAAAACATTACCGTTGACGACCGCGAAACAAAAGCTTACATTACAACCGCACTTACGGGAATTTCTCCAAATGGAGACGGCGTAAAAGAAAGTCAGGTGTTTTCAATTAAAACTGCTTTAAATGAAGGAATTTCTGCTTGGTCATTTGATGTAGTTGATTCAAACGAAAAAACTGTAAAATCATGGAATTCTGCCGATGGAAATTTGCTTGTTCCAGAAACACTTGAATGGAATGGTAAACTTTCTGACGGAAATGTGGCAGAAGGAACTTTCTTTGGCAAATTGCACATTGATTATGAAAAAGGAAATGTTGTTGACGCAAATTCTTCAACATTCATTTGTTCGGCAACGCCACCGCAATTTGACATTATTACAAGCCCCACTTACTTTAGCCCAGATAACGATGGAAATGACGATGAATTGTTTATCACATTGAATCGAAAGAATCAGCTTGTGCAAATTCAAAATTGGTCATTTACAATCAAAGACCGCAATAATAATGATTTCTGGAAGACGAGCGGAAAATCTTCAATTTCAGAACAAATTATTTGGGACGGCCGCGGTTCTAATGGCGAAACAGTACAATCTGCCGAAGATTACCCCTATGAATTTACTGTTACCGATGAACTTGGAATGTCAAATACTTACACGGGCAAAATCAGCATAGATGTGCTTGTTGTTCGAGATGGAAATAAACTTAAAATGCAAGTTCCTTCTATTATATTCAGAAGCGACAATGCAGACTTTGGGCTTACTGGCGAAAAGGACAAAAACGGCAAAACTATAGCGCGTGGAATTACACCTGAGCAAAAGGCAAATAACGAGCGCGTTTTGCGCAGAATTGCGGAAATCCTCAAAAAGTTTGGGGATTACAAAGTTGTTATCGTGGGACACGCAAATCGCCTAACCGATAATCCGCTTGAAGAAACGGAAGATAATCCTTCTAACTGGGGACCTGCGCTTATTCCGCTTTCAAAAGCTCGCGCCGAATATGTGCGAACTGTTTTGCGAAGTTACGGAATTTCGGGCGATAGACTTTCTGTTGACGGAAAAGGTGGCACTGAACCGATTGCTAATCCAAAAGACCGCAGTGCTAACTGGAAAAACCGCCGCGTAGAATTTATTTTGGAAAAGTAAAAAGTTTTGGGCATCTTTAAAAGTCCACAAAAGTGTCTTTATAGAGATTGCCCACTTTAAAAAAGAGGAGAAGGTGGCACTTTGGGGAAAAATCCTTGAAGTGCCACTTTTTTAAGGTTATTTTATGAATTACGACATTTTACTTGTTGGCTCTGGGCTTTTTTCTGCGGTGATTGCGAATGAAGCTCACAAAAAAGGAAAAAAAGTCCTTGTTATAGAACGCAGAAATCATATTGGCGGAAATATTTTTACTGAACAAAAGGACGGAATCAACATTCATCGCTATGGGGCGCACATTTTTCACACTGATTCTAAGGAAATTTGGGATTATGTGAATTCTTTTGCGGAATTTAATCGCTATACAAATTGCCCCGTTGCTCGCTATAAAGATGTATTGTATAATCTGCCCTTTAATATGAACACTTTTACAAAGTTGTGGCCTGATGTTTTTACACCAAGTCAAGCGGCGGCGCGAATTGCGGAACAGGCTTCTGTTATGCGAGGAAAAGTGCCGCAAAATCTTGAAGAACAGGCAATCTCTTTAGTTGGGCGCGACATTTATGAAAAATTAGTAAAAGGCTATACAGAAAAACAGTGGGGTAGACCTTGCACCGAACTTTCGCCAGAAATAATAAAGCGGCTTCCAGTGCGTTTTACATTTGACAATAATTATTTTAATGATCGATTTCAGGGGATTCCGATTGGCGGTTACACAAAAATGATTGAAAAAATGTTTGTGGACACTGAAATTAAACTTAAAACGGATTTTCTTTTGTACAAGGAGGAATTCAAAAAACAAGCTCCTGTAATTGTTTACACGGGTTTAATCGACGAATATTTTTCATATTCACTTGGAAATCTTGAATACAGAAGTCTCAATTTTCAAACTGAAAAACTCGAAATGGAAAATTTCCAAGGGAACGCCGTTATAAATTACACCGAATCAGAAATTCCGTACACAAGAATCATTGAGCATAAGCATTTTGAAAACGCGCAAAGCTCCGTCACGTACATTACGCGCGAATATCCTGCGGATTGGAAAGTTGGCGATGAACCATATTACCCAGTAAATAATGCGGTAAATGCGGAATTGTACAAAAAGTATTTGCTCCTTGCGCAAAAAGAAAATGCGGAAAGTGCTACAAAAGTTTACTTTGGCGGAAGACTAGGCTTGTACCGCTATTACGATATGGACGATACTATTGCCGCTGCCTTAAAAATGTCCGCCGAACTTTTGGGCTGTTCTAATTAAAACCGAACGCTTTTTGCGCTACGCGGTACAATATTCTGGAAACAAAATGTCCGAGCGCGGTGTTGTACCGCATAATTCCAAAAATTCGCGTTTTCATTTTAAGGTAGGTCGGAAAATCAACTTCCTTAATGTGATGCCATAGTTGCGATTTTTTTTCGTAATTGTCTTTGTCCCGCGAAATAATGCAAATTATTGAAGAAATTGCGGTGATAATTTCCAAATAATCGTACATATATTTTTTTAAATGTGGATTGCTCGCTAAAATTTCTTCGTCCTTTTTAAATTCCTCTGCCATTATATAATTGACGCGCAACTGCTGGTCAATTCGCTTTATCATAACTTTTTCATTTACAGATTGGTCGTCTCGCCCGATAAAATAGTGATAAAAATTTTCGTCAAGATAAAAAATCTTTTCAACGTAAGGAAATGGGCTAAATGCAAAAATATTGTCAACATAAAAAGTATGTTCAGGTAATTTTAAGCCACTTTTGCGCAAAATTTCGGTTCGGTAAATAATCGAATGCATTAAAATGTACTTTCCGATTGGAAAATGTCCACAATCTTTCCACGTGAAAATTGTGTTTTGCGGAAGAATTTTGTGGTAGTGCATAGTTTTTTTCTTTTTTGCGCCCTGTTTGTCATACACAAAATTGCTAACCAAAAGGTCAATTTTGTTTTCCTCAGAAAAACCGCGCAAAGTGTCTAGCACTTTTGGGTAAGAATCCGCGTCAACCCAATCATCGCTATCTACAACTTTAAAATAAAGCCCTGTCGCTGCTTCTAGTCCCGCATTTACTGCGCTTCCGTGTCCGCCGTTTTGTTTGTCAATGACTTTTATAATTGAAGGATGAGCAGCCTGAAGGCTTTGTGCAACGCCCAATGTGTTGTCTTTATTTGAACCATCATTTACAAGGATGATTTCAACTTCTTCCCCGCCAGGCAAAAGGGTTTCTACACAGTACCGCATGTAACTTTCTGAATTATAACAAGGAATTGCAACAGACAAAAGCTTCATCTGTAATTCCGCCTCCTTACACCATAATAATGCTCAATAGCAAAAAACGCTACGTTTATAATTTTCGTGCTCTTAGTGAGGTTTAGTATAATTTTTTTTTGTTTAGATTTCAAGTAAAGGAATTTGGGAGATGTTCTTTTGAAAAAGAGATTCTTCGGACGGGCAACGCCCTATTGTTCCTCAGAGAATGACACGGCTATTGTACGATGCAAGGACCTCGATAAAAAAAATTACAAATGCGCAAAATGGTTTTATATTAGTATAAGGTAACCTTATTTTCAAGGAGAAAGTATGGCAACAGAGGCGAAAGGCAAGAGCGAAGCCGCGTTGAGCGAGCTTGACGGCTTGGAAGTGGAGAAAGAGGAGATTGAAAAGCCGAGAGTTGGCTATAAGGTATCGGTGAAATTGCCGTTTGAGTATTCCGTGAGTTTCTTTTTTCCGAAAAGGGCGAAAGAAGAAGAGAAAAGCGCGCTTTCAGCTCTTTTTGCATCTCTCAAAAAAGAAAGAGGCGACACGATTGATTCAAAACTCGACTATCTTGAAGAGGTGTACAAGGCGCAGCAGGCGGGAAAAGACGTTTGCAAAATGCTTTTGGAATATAAGGCGTTTAGCGATGATGTTTTGACGCGGTTCTTGGAAAAGAAGACAAGCGGAACTGGCGCGAAAGTGAGCGTAGAGGGCGATGCGGTAAAGTTTACGGTGCAAGACAGGTTTATTCTTTTTCGCGACAGGAATGCTACGTCCCACATACGAGAAAACGAGTTTTTCAACATTTCCTATGATGCAAAGACCGATAATGCGGTTTTGCACAGTGCCGCAAAAGCGAAGAGCAAAGAGGAAATACTATGTGTCGAAGACAGCTTTTTTGTCATCGACAAAGCAAACTGGCAAACAGCATAAGCGCACTGGAAACGCTGGGGGAAAGAAATGGAATACACAAGTTATGATGTGGAAAAGATTGTGGCGGAAAATCCTGAAATAAAAGAAATCGTAGTGCCAGAGGGCGTTACGGAGATTGCAAAGTATGCGTTTAAAAGCGCACAGAAAACGCTTGAAAGCGTGATTTTGCCAGAAGGACTTTTGAAAATCGGGGAATGTGCGTTTTTGAACTGCAAGCTCACGGCGATAAAATTACCTGAATCCTTAAAGCGAATCGACTATGGAGCTTTCTGTGGAAACAGAATAGATAGCGTCGTCTTTCCAAAAGGGATAGAGGTCGCGGGCGGCTTTAAGCGCAACCCGATAAAGAGCATGGAACTCAGCGACGGTGTGAGCTATATACACGGGTTTGAAAACTGCAAGGAACTTGAGAGCGTAAAGTTGCCGAAAGAGCTTGTGTATAGCGAGAAAATCGGCGGATTTGAAATTGGTGCTTTTAGGGGGTGCGAGAAACTTTCTTCTATAGAACTTCCCGAAAATCTAAAAAGTATTCCAATGGGGCTTTTTGAAGGCTGTTCGGCTTTAAAGTCGATAACGATTCCTGCAAGCGTCAAGGTCATCAGCCACAACGCATTCAGAGGCTGTACTTCGCTTGAAGAGTTTGAGATTCCCGAAACGGTAGAAAACGTGGAGTCTTTGATTTTCTGTGATTCTGGAGTGAAAAAACTCTTTTGGAGAGCGAAATGCGAGGAGTTGGGAACAGAGCATTCTTTAGCCGGAATGTCGGAACTTGAAGAAGTGTATATCAATGCAGAAACCATTTCCAAAGACACATTCTACGACCGCAGTGGACTTGACGCAAAGGTAGATAACTGTCCGAAGCTCAAGCGGCTGACAATCGGAAAGGACACGGAGAAAATAGAGGACGACGCGTTTTTCAAGCTCGACGCACTCGCGGAAATCATTGTTGAAGAGGGGAACAAGAAATTCGCCGTGGATTCAGGCTGTTTGTACGCGAAAGGCACAAAACGCTTACTTCGCGCTGTTCCGACGGGAGAAAAGGACGGAAAGCCGCTCTATCAGATTTCGGATAAGGTCAAGGCGATTGGCGGAGGCGCGTTTCCGAGGAGCGTGGAAAACGCAGAAGTCGAGTTTCTAGGAAAAATCGAGAAAGTGAGCGACAAAGCTGTCGAAGGATTTTACAAGAGCAACCCCTTTAAAAACAATCCGAAAGAGGCAACAGGCGGTGCGCGCACTGTTTACGACGCGATGGATTTTGCTAAGGCGAAAGAAGCGAAAATCGAAGCCGTGAAAAAGGCAGGAGCGGACGCGCTTGTTTCGGCGGCGTTGAGCGATTGGCAATATGGATACGAAGAGATGGACGCACATTCTCCGAGCCGCAAAGTTTACCGAGTGAAACTGCCTTTCGGCGCGGCGTTCATCATCAATATGAAGACAAAGCCGACGCAAAAAGATACGAAAACTGTGTTCGACACGATAAACGCTCTCAAAGGCATTTCAGACGAGCATGAGCTGTTTGAAAAGGTACGAGAATTGAGTGCGAACAGTCCTGTATCGATGTCTAGCACACAGGGCGACAAATACCTCTTTGAGTTTTCAGGGCAAAGGCTTTTCGTCGCCGAGAACAAGAACACGTTTCGGTCGGCGGAGGGAGTCCCGCCTAAGAGCTTTATCGAAAAGGACATCGCGTCTTTCTTCAATAATAGCGGTCTTGAATATCAGATTTCGATTTTTGCGCAAAAGGAAAACGGAGTGGACGTTATGCCGAAAGCAGAAATCGCAATCAGAAAAGACGGCAAAATAATCGCGAAACGTTCGTCTAGATATTGCGGATGGGAAATCTTCTGCAAAAAAAGTGGACAAAGAAGAGAGCTTTCAAACCTCATCGCGCTTGTGAAGCAAACCGCTGCCGAAGACATTGAAAAGGCAATCTATGACAATCGAAAAGAATTAGGCACAGTGTTAGTCGTGAGCGAATAGCATTGTCGCAAAGTATGCTGGCGGCTTAACAGTCATGCTAAAATAAAGTTTTCAGCCTCTGCTTTTATTGAGTAGAGACTGAATCAAGTTTTGCTTGTGTCACAAATGGTTGTAGATATTCTGCGGGCAACGCCTGGCAGCGCCTATTGCTCACAGGCGAACAACGGCTACTTTTGCATACATTTTTTGGAATCCCCTAAAATTTTTTTGTGTTTTGGGGGATTCCTTTAAGGTTAACCGCGAATTCTAAAAAGTAAATCTTCGTAGCTGGGGAATGGTTTGTATTCCTCGCCTAAAAGTGGCTCAATTTCATCGGCAACAGCGCGGGCTTCTTGCATTGCGGGAATTACGCTATCCACATAAGCGCGGGCAATTTGCATAACATCTCCAGCGGCTTTTGCTGCAATGTGCCGTTTAGAAAGTTCAGCTTCTTTTTCGGAAAGTTCGTTTACAAGCCCGTCTAATTTTAAAAGCAATGCAGATTCTGCGCTGAGTTTTGCGTTTGGAACGACCGCCTTTAAATTGAGAGCCGTTTTGCTTACCGCGTTTATATACTTAAATGCAGAAGGCAAAATATCTTTGTTTATCATTTCAAGCATAGTTTCAACTTCAATGTTTAAAACTTGAGCGTATTTTTCTAGCTTGATTTCATAATGACTTTGCATTTCGCTTTCTGTGTAAACACCCATTTCGGTGTATAGCTGAATATTTTTTTTGTCAAGATAGTGTTCCATTGCGTCTGGCAAATTGCGCAAATTCAAAAGTCCGCGTTTTTCCGCTTCTGTTACCCAACTTGCGTCATAGCCGTTTCCGTTAAACACGATTCTCCAGTGATTAGAAATTTCGCGCTTGATGAGATTTTGTAACGCGCTGTTAAAATCGCTTGCCGCTTCAAGTTCATCGGCAAACTGTTTTAAAGAATACGCTACAATCGAATCCAATGCGGTGTTAGGACCTGCAATGCTCAAACTCGAACCGACAGAGCGGAACTCAAATTTATTTCCTGTAAATGCAAAAGGAGAAGTGCGGTTGCGGTCGGTGGAATCCTTCGGAATCGGGGGAAGAACATCCGCCCCGATTGTCATTTTAAGATTCTTTTTGTTATCGTAAGGTTTTCCGTCCTTGATTGATTCAAGAACCGCATGCAATTCATCGCCCAAATAAACACTTATTATTGCAGGCGGAGCTTCGTTTGCACCAAGCCGATGGTCGTTTCCTGCACTCGCCACCGAAATTCGCAACAAATCTTGATTTTCGTCAACAGCTTTTATAACTGCCGTGAGAAAGAGGAGGAATTGCGCGTTTTTTTCTGGAGTTGCGCCTGGTTCCAAAAGATTTTCGCCCTCGTTTGTAGACATTGACCAGTTGTTGTGCTTGCCACTGCCGTTTAGTCCCGCAAAGGGTTTTTCGTGCAAAAGACAAACAAGCCCGTGTCGGCGTGCGACTTTTTTCATCACTTCCATAGTGAGTTGGTTTTGGTCGGTAGAAAGATTCGTGGTTGTAAAAATCGGAGCCATTTCGTGTTGCGCAGGAGCGACTTCGTTGTGTTCGGTTTTACAGAGAATTCCGTACTTCCACAAGGTTTCGTTCAAATCTTCCATATATTCAACGATTTTTGGGTCGAGCGCGGCAAAATATTGGTCGTCCATTTCTTGCCCCTTTGAAGGCTTTGCTCCAAAAAGTGTTCGCCCTGTCATGCGCAAATCTTTGCGTTGCTTGTAAAGTCCTTCATTTACAATAAAATATTCCTGCTCAGGACCAACGGTTGTTGCAACGTGGGTAACGCTTGTGTTTCCAAACAATTTTAGAATGCGCAAAGCCTGTTTGTTTAGAGCTTCCATTGAGCGCAAAAGCGGAGTTTTTTTGTCCATCGCCTCGCCCGTGTAAGAACAAAATGCGGTTGGAATGCAAAGCGTGTGTTCCTTTACAAATGGATAGGCGGTCGGATCCCAAACAGTGTAGCCGCGAGCCTCAAATGTTGCGCGGTGTCCGCCAGAAGGGAACGATGAAGCGTCTGGTTCGCCACGCACAAGTTCTTTTCCGCTGAATGACATAATTACGCTGCCGTCATCTTGTGGATTTATAAAACTGTCGTGTTTTTCCGCAGTAATTCCAGTTAAGGGCTGAAACCAGTGCGTAAAGTGAGTCGCGCCTTTTTCGATTGCCCATTCTTTCATTGCGTGAGCGACTTGATTTGCAAGGTCAAGATTTAGTGGTTCGCCATCATCGAGCGTCTTTTTTAATGCCTTGTAGGTTTCTTTGGGAAGTCGTTCTTTCATCACTTTTTGGTTAAACACCATATTTCCAAACATTTCTGGAACATTTATCGCTTCCATATTTTCCTCCGCAAAAATATAATTTGCATAAAACAAAAAGGCGATGTAACCTGTGGCTCTTTAAGGAGTCAAAAAATCACTGGTTACATCGCCTTTGATGTTTCTGTCTTTATCTTAGCGGATTAAAAAAAAAATGTCAATGGCTAAATATTCGCAAAAATCATCTAATTGGCTAAAGGTAAAGAATGTGCGACGGAGGACAAAAATCACGAAAGAGGAAAGGGCTCACCCAATGCGCTTGCCTCGCATCTGCCTGTCGATTTCTGGAATTGGTGAGCTGTGAGTCGATATCGCTTTGCAAATTGAGATTAGAAAATTGCCACACGAATGTGCAAGCCGTGAAAGCGGCGTATTCGAGATTGCTAACGCAAGCTAAGTTTCTATAATTTCACTTCAATTTTGGTGTGAACGACGTTAGCCGTGAAGAAATTCGTTTGTTTTTAGTCCATTGGCTTAACCATCTATATTAAACGGATTCACGATTTTTAAACCTTCTACAATCTGCCCGTTCTGATTGTTCAGCAGATTCCGCAAAACATTTTGAGCGATTTTCTGCTTTTCAGGCTCGGTCTTGTCAACTGAATAAAAGAAAATGTTTGTATCTATAAAAGTCATTTACATTCTTCCGTAAAGCTCTTCGCGATTCCAGCCGATTTTTTGGGAGGGAAAATTATGCCGGTCTGCAATGGCAAACATTTTTTCAAGCGCAGACTCATTGTCCTTCTGAACATAATCTTGAGGGCTTTCGTACAGCGAATGTGCCGAACGCAAAAAATCCACAACATAAGACAATTTTTCCGCAGGAATTTCGTCAATAAGGGTGTATGCTTCTTTTACCAAAAGTTCATAAGGCATAGTCCATCTCCTTCGTCAGAACTGCCAAGATTAGAGGTGTTCGGAAACTTCAGTTTTCCGAACACCTTCCAAATAAAACTGAGTTT
>CALCEK010000199.1 GCA_937900125.1 uncultured Treponema sp.
CCCAATCTTCCAGAAGTGCAGTATCTTCTGTTGCCTGCTTGTTAGTTTATATCGGCGTTCCCTCTTGCCCGTAGACAGATTTCGGTCTGCTTTTATTGCCTCTAACTGGTCGATCATCGAGGGAACTGTGAAATGCTTGTGGTCTGTTACACGTAACGATGCTGTCGTGTTAAACAATAACGCATGAAGTATGGATGCGACAAACCAGACCAAGCCCTTTCCGTGCATTGCTTCTTCGGTTGTAACTCCGATCTTATCCATTCCAAGATGGCTTTTTAACGCTTCAAATGTCTTCTCTACGCAATCCCGCTTTGCATATGCATCATCCGTTTCCTGTGCCGTCATAGGGGCGCGTGTTATCATAATCATAATACCAGCTTTCTGGTACAACCTGTTTATAGCATTTTCATCATCCTCGTATCCGAGTACTTTTACTGTCTCAACTTCCACGATCTTTGTTCCGCCCCATCTGCCACGTTTTTTCTTCTCAACCTTCTGGTAGTATATGTAACGAGTTTGAATTATGTGATTTTTATTATGAACAACAAGCAAAAGAGGTTCAAAATGAAAAACAAAAAGTCCAAGTTTCTGTTATGGAGGCGGGAACAAATCAATCAGAATGGGCAACAAAACTCACTGCCCTAACTGCAAACGGCGAATACAGCGTAATCATTTCTTCAAACCCATCACTTCCCGAACTTGCCGAACCGCTAACAAAGCAATTTCCAAATCAAAAATATCTTATGCTCGACGGCGCATTAAGCGGAAACGAAAATATCGCTTGCGTAAGTTACAATCAAAAAGAACAAACTTATCTTACGGGTTATATTTCGGCATTGCTTTCTAAAACGCACAAAGTTGGTTTAATTGCGGCACAAGAATATCCTGTTATGAATGAAATTTTGTATCCCTATTTTGCACAAGGAGCTAAAGACGCAGTAAGCGGAACTACAGCGGATTTTAGAATTGTTGGCAATTGGTACGATGCCTCGCGCGGACAAGAAATTGCAGATGCAATGGCAAAAACTGGAATTGACGTAATTTTGCCGATTTGCGGTGGAGCATCTCAAGGGGTGATTGCAAGCGCACGCGAAAAAGGAATAAAACTTGCCTACATTGACGAAAACTCTTTTGCAAAAGCACCAGGAATCGTAATTTCTAGTTGTAGCACCGAACAAGAAAAAGCTGCAAAAGAAATAACGCTCGACTTTTTAAACGGAAAAACTGAATGGGGAAAAACAAAAGTTGTCGGACTTAAAGAAGGCTACATTACATTTATCCAAGATGATGAACTTTACATTCAAACCGTTCCGCAAGATGTGCGAGAAAAAATGCAAGAATTAGTTTTAGGTTTAAAAGACGGAAGCATAAAAGTGCCGGAGCTTTAAATGGAAATTAAGCTTAGGGGAATAAGCAAAAAATATCTTTACAAAACAGCCCTTGATTCCGTTGATTTGGATTTTAAGGGCGGAATGATTCACGCGCTTTTAGGCGAAAACGGAGCGGGAAAATCTACATTAGCTTCAATTTTAAGTGGCAGTTTACAAGCATCGGAGGGAACAATTTTTGTAGACTCACAAGAGGTTCACTTTTTTTCAGAAAAAGACGCAATCAAAAAAGGAATCATAATCGTAAATCAGCGGCCGCAACTTTCTGAAGACTTAAACGGACTAGAAAATATTTTGCTTCAACACAGTTTTTTTTCGCCAAAAAAAATTCCCCCAACTTTGCTTTCGCTCCAAAAAGAATGG
>CALCEK010000200.1 GCA_937900125.1 uncultured Treponema sp.
GTGCAGTCGCTTGGACGCGGCGGAAGGCGGTTTCCGCTTGATTGTGTTTTTGCGGGCGAGGATTGTTTTAGCGATGCGGACGCTTTTGAAAGCGGATTAGAAGAAAAAGGAATTGGAGAGTTACAGCATCCAGTTTATGGCACACGAAAAGTTGTACCAACGGGAAGCATAAAGCGAGCTGACAATCTTGTGAGTGGTGCAAACGTGGTAACTATTACCGTAACTTTTTCTGAAACTATTACCGATGAAGCGATGCCTAATAGCAGCGTTGCCGTTAGCGAAAATATTTTAAGCGATTATGAAACAATAGAAGATTTAGCGGTTAGCGATTTTGCAGGCGGAATAGAAACGGCAAATGCTAGTGAGCAGATTAAACTTTCGGAGGCCTTGAAAAAAAACCTTAACACTTCCTTTAAGGAAATGGAGGGAGCTGCGGAATCTCTTTCTTTGAATGATGAGCTTTACCAGGCTTTTATGATGTTAAAAAAGCAAGGCGCAGAGCTGATTGAAAAGTTGGGTAAAGACATAAATGCGCCGTTAAATTTTGCCCGTACCCTTTATAACATTTACAAATTGCCTTCAAAGCAAATAACTTCTTTAAGAAAAACTATTGACGGCTACACTGGCGCATATACTTCTTTGCTTATTGATTTTACTACAGACCCTATGGGAGCGCAAAATATAGCAAATCAGTTTCATGCGCTATGCCTTTCTCTTGTGGCAAATGTTACGAGCTTAGGTTCTGCCCTTACAAATGTGGCAGGGGCTACAGACACTTCGGCAGAAACCACAGAGGGCGAGGTTGAGGCGAGCGGAAATAAAAGCGTAGGGTTTAAGAACAGGGAAGAGGCCATAAATGCTATAAGTGAGTTGAACGAGCTTTTTGACAATTACACAGAATATGTAGATAAATATGCGCAAAAAAATGTTTTTGTAGATAACTCTGAAACTTATTACGCTGTTCAAAAGCTGGTTGTAAGCGTTGAAAATTATGTGCTAAACATTGCTTTTGACCTTCCTACAAAACGCACAATAACGCTTGGGCGCGATAGGCAATTACTAGAATTGCTTACTGAGCTTTACGGAAACTTGAATCATATTGACGAGTTTATTCAAGAAAATAATTTGAATGCTGACGAGTTAGAAGTTTTACCAATGGGGCGGGAGGTGCAATATTATGTCAACTAGCCACACTGTAAAAGCTGGCGATACGCTAGGAGCTTTAAGCATTCGCTATCTTGACACTTGGAACAGGTGGCAGGAAATTGTAGAAGCAAATCCGCAGCTTGCAGGGCGTAAAAAAGCCGTTGACGGTTCGCCTTTGATTTTTCCCGGCGACATTCTTATTATTAGATCGGAAGAGCGTC